>JAGLPR010000282.1 GCA_023137255.1 Bacteroidales bacterium
GCGACGGTGGGCAGCCAGCAGAAGAGAGACTACATAGAAACCATTGGTGTGCGGCCAGACCATATACTGAACTCCAGAACACTGGAGTTCTCTGACCAGCTCATGGAGCTCACAGGCGGAGCTGGAGTGGATATCGTGCTCAACTCCCTTTCGGGCGAGGCCATCTTTAAGAGCATCCGGTGCCTTGCCCCCTACGGCAGGTTCGTGGAGATCGGCAAAACAGATATTTACCGCAACAGCAAGC
The DNA here is from genome assembly GCA_023137255.1 of Bacteroidales bacterium. Classification (GTDB taxonomy): domain Bacteria; phylum Bacteroidota; class Bacteroidia; order Bacteroidales. The sequence goes on from JAGLPR010000282.1 coordinate 245, forward strand.
TCGGACTGCAGCCTTTTGGTAACAACCTCTCCTATTTCGGAGTGGATGTGGACCGGCTTTTCAAACAGAAAGAGCAGTTCAGCGGTGAACTGTTCCAGAAAGCCATCGATTATTTCGTTGAAAATAGATTCCCAGTGCATCCTTCGGTTGTATACCCCATAGCCGAAATCAGGGATGCATTCCAGTATATGGCCGGGGCCCGACACATTGGAAAGATTATCGTTGGCATGGATGGAGAAGTACAGGTGGCTCCCCCCAGGGAGATCACGTTTAAGGAGAAGGCTTCCTATATGATCACAGGGGGATGTTCTGGATTCGGACTGGCAGTGGCAGACTGGATGACCACCAAAGGCGCCGGTCACCTGGTGCTCATGAGCAGATCCGGGCCCAAGAGCGATGTGGAGAAGAAAATCATCAGCAAGATGCGTGACAGGGGAGTCGATGTGATGATCGCCAAAGGGGACGTTGCCAACAGAGAGGACGTGGACCGGATCCTGCAGGAGGTGAAGGATACCATGCCTCCGCTGAATGGAATTCAGCATGCCGCCATGGTTCTGGATGACGGAAGTATTCCGGAAATCGACCATGAGCGATATCTGAAAGTCTTTATTCCCAAGAGCATCGGTTGCTGGAACCTACATGAAGCAACCCAGGATATGGAGATGGATCATTTTGTGCTCTACTCCTCCATCTCTTCTATATATGGGAATCCCGGACAGGTGAGTTATGTGGCAGGGAACAGTTTCCTGGAAAATTTTGCCCAATACAGGCGATCCAGAGGAATGGCTGCCATGACCATCAATTGGGGAGTTTTGGGTGATGTGGGTTTTGTTGCACGAAGCGGTAATGTGGGCGGATTGTTATATAAACAGGGTTGGAAAACATTCACCCTCAAGCAATCAACAGATATCCTGGAGCAGATGCTGCTAACCAACCCTGTTCAACGGGTGGCTACCGACTCTGACTGGGAGATGGTGGGTAATTTCTATCCCCATTCGGCTGAGACCAGTCGTTTCGGTCACCTGATCAAAGAGAAGGAGTTGTCTGCCGGTTCCTCGTCGGGAGCTGGTGATGGCGGATTATATGCCACCTTAAAAGAGCTGGACAGAGAGGAACAAGCTGAAATTCTGGGAACCCATTTACGGGATACATTTGCCAGGGTACTGGGATCCTCTGCAGATAAAGTAGATCCAACCGAACCCGTTACAAAGTATGGGTTGGACTCTTTGATGGCCAACCAGATCCGGAATTGGATCCAGAGCAGTGTGACTGTGGATTACTCCATGATGCGGATCATGAAAGGTCCTTCTCTTCAGGAGATGACCGAGCAAATCCTGGAAGAGATGAGTGGTCAGCTCGCCTCGGGAGATGGATACGAAGCCAAGAAATCAGAAATGGATCAATGGGTATTGCGTTCCAAGAAGATTGACAATCCGAGAATGCGGCTCTTCTGCCTGCCCTATTTTGCAGGGGGTGCATCTGTTTACAACAGCTGGAGTGATTCACTACAGGATGGTATAGAGGTTTGCGCCATACAATACCCCGGACGTGAGGAGCGCGCAGCAGAAAAACCATATGACAATTATCTAGACCTGGTAAAAGCGATTGCTGATGTGATTGATCCACTCCTGAACTGCCCGGTTGCATTTTACTGCCACAGTGCCGGAGCGGGTATCGGGCTGGAGTTGGCCAGGTACCTGCGAAGGGAGAAAGGGATTCAGCCTGTGAAATTCATGGTGGGTGGATGGCGGTCACCGCACCTGGTAAGCCCGTTTAAATTCCTTGATGCCATTGATGACAACGAGGTGTATTTGGATAAAAATATCCCCAATATCATCAAGCACTTACGGTCACTGGAAATTCCTGAGTCGGTTCTCGGGAATAAGGAACTGATTGAACAGATGCTTCCTGCCCTGAGGGCTGATATATTGCTGGGGAAACGCTATACCTACTATGAGGATGAGCCGTTGAGTTGTGCCATTACAGCTTTGGCCGGCAAGAAAGATTCGGTATTCACAGATGAGCAGGTGAAAGCCTGGAAGAAACATACTTCGGGCAAATTCAGGTTTATTACGGTGAACGGGAGTCACCTGTTCTGCAGGGATAACAAGGAGGAGCTTCTGGAGATCCTCATCGAAGAGTTAATAGAATTTGCCAATGTATAAGGAAACAGAATTTCCTGAATCACTGAAAGATGTGATCATTCAGGATCAGCTCGACGGGGCGAAATTTCCACAACTTTTGAAAGGGGAAATTCACCTGTGGACTGCTTCCCTTGCACTTTCTGCGGAAAAAATTGATGCGCTGCGATCCCTTCTTTCCCCAGAGGAACAAAAGAGAGCATCCTTCTATAATTTTGAGCGGAAGCAGCAAAGCTATATTATCACACAAGCTGTCCAGAGGGTGTTAATCGCCGCTTACCTGGATATAGAACCTGCCGATGTGATCCTGATTGCCAGTAAAAAAGGCAAACCCTTTCTCATCAATGAACTTTCGCTTTTTTTTAATAATTCCAATTCACATGAGATCTGTGTCTATGCCTTCTCCCGGGATGCGGAAGTGGGCATCGATATCGAAAAGATCAGGGAACTTCCGGACATAGACCAGCTCATAGAGAAGAACCTGACTTCACGCGAAAAAGCCTATTTCCTCAAAAATTCTGATCACAAGTTATCTCTCTTCTTCCAGTTCTGGACCTTTAAGGAATCGTACCTGAAGGCCATTGGAGAAGGTATGCGACTGACCCCTGAAAATCTTGAATTTTCACTGGATGATGGCAATATCACGCTTCGATCCGTTAAATATGGATTTGAAGCCACCGACTGGCAGTTTTTAGGATTTACAAGGGAGGGGGGCTACACAGGCACCCTTACATATCAAACAAGGGATACTGTCATTAGAGAAATGAATTAAAGTTAATTTCTGTATCGGGAAA
>JAGLPR010000283.1 GCA_023137255.1 Bacteroidales bacterium
GATCTGCTTCTCAAGTTCTGCATCCAGGTTCTGACCACCTGCATTGAGCTGGTAGAATTCGCGAAGGGCTTTTTCCCTGTTCAGGTAATCATTTATTCCCACACCTTTTCCATTGATCTCTGCAACAGATCTTTTTCCCATCGAAGACGATCCCGAACCCATCATGTCACCCAGGATAAATGCAAAAAGTGCAAGTCCGATGACGACAGCTACGAGCAGTCCCGCCTTGTTTCTGATATTCTGTAATGTTGCCATTTATAAATAACTGTTTAACTAAATATTATCCTTAAAATTTGAGCGTACGAATATAGTAATAATTAGAGGTTTAATGAACACGGATTGGAGAAAATCGTATGATCAGGATCGGATCACCTTCAGCTCTGCCTCTTCAATCCGGTTTGAACTGACATCGGTAATGGTTATCAGGAAGTTATCCAGTTCAACTGTGGTCTCTTTTTCGGGGATGCTCTCATAATGGAAGATGATATACCCTGCCAGGGTATCGTACTCTTCAGAATTTGGAATGCCCAGGAAGTACTTTTCGTTGAGATAGTCAATCTCATGACGCCCCGACAGCAGGTACCGGTTCTTAGCGAGCTGCTTCTCTACCAGGTCGCTGGTATCGTGTTCATCCTCAATTTCGCCAAAGATCTCTTCAATGATGTCTTCAGTAGTAATTAATCCGGAGGTTCCGCCGAACTCATCCACCACCAGGGCAATGCTTTTTCCCTCCTTGATAAAACCTGTGAGCAGTTTATTTACCGGCAGCGTTTCCGGAACGATTCGTATCGGCTTCAGGTGGGATTTGATCCGTTGCGGTTTCCTGAACAGGTCCTTGGAATTCACATACCCGATCACATTGTCGATGGTATCGCTGTAAATAAGGATCCGGCTGAGGCCAGTTTCGATAAAACGTTCTGAAAGATCCTCCAGCGAGGCATCAATTTCCAGGGCTATGACATCGGTTCTTGGGATCATGCAGTCGCGAACTTTCAGTCCCGAAAATTCCAGGGCGTTCTTAAAGATCTTCAAATCGCCGGTCTCTTCACCGTTGGTGGTCTGTTCCGGATTCAGGGTGGTAAGAAAATGATCCAGGTCCACTTTGCCAAATACGGGTTTTGTTGATTCGGTATCTGGACTGACCCTCAACAAGTACTTCATGGTAAAATTGGAGATGCCAATGGTGAGTATGGTCACAGGATAGAGTATCGCATAAAACAGCATGATGGGCAAACTCAGCAGTCGAAGCGAGTTGTTGGGATTGAGTCTGAAGAGGGTTTTGGGCAGGAATTCGGCTGTAAGCAAGATGATCAGTGTGGAGACCAGGGTTTGCACCAAAAGGGTGGCGGCGTCTGAGTTCTCGCCCAGCATACTCTTGATAGGTTCCTCCAACAGCATGGCAAAAGCAATCCCGTAGATGACCAGAGAGATGTTGTTTCCCACCAGCATGGTGGCTATGAACCTTGAAGGGTGTTTGTTAAAGAAGCTGACCATCCCGGCAAAAGCCTTCTTCTGTTTCCTGTCGATTTCGATTCGCAGTTTGTTGGCCGATACAAAGGCAATCTCCATGCCTGAGAAAAATGCCGAAAAAAGAATGGAGATCAGAATAAGGATGATCAGCATCAGGTAACTCATGTTTTACTTGCTTTTAAGTCTCATGCGTCGTCTGAAAAAGTACATGGCAAAGGCCAGGAGGGAGAAGAGAAAATAATACCAGCTGTCATCTATTCCGGATCTTGTGGTCATATCGACTCCCATGACAAGCATCAGTCCACCCAGTACAAACCAGACCACTTCGAAAAGACCGGATGCGCTACTCCTCATCTTCAACAATTATGGTTCCACTGGAACCGATTAGCTGCCAGTTGGACAGATTCTGGTGCGACCTGAATCCCCTGCTGCCATACAGAGTATTATCTTCACTGTGTATCTTGGTGTATGTGTCGGAGTAGATAAGCTTCTCGGCTTCATCCCAAAACAAATCCTCGGTATATAGGGCATCCCCGTTATCGAACCGCCGTGCCACCACATTGCCTGTGGCATGCCACAAGTGCTCATCAATGTAGTAGATGGCATAGTCGGCTGTAATCTCCGATTCCATCTTCAGGGAATCGTCGTAGAAATAGACATCCAATCCCTTGATAAACTCCATATAGGGCCGCTCCACATTTGGGAACTGCTGGTATGCCGGTGCGAGAATCTGGACCTTCACCTTGGCCGAATCGCTATAAATGACCTTTATGTTGGTGCCTTTCACAGCGGGTGTTTCCAACTCATCGGTGAGCATGTTGATCCGTTCAATATCATTCTCACATCCCCCCGACAACAGAGCCAGGATGGCCAGGATCCCTGTAAAATTACTCACTCTCCTTCGCATAGGGCAAAGATAGTAAAAAGCAGCGCTCTCGCATAGCTTCACAATGTCTCGTTTCTTCGGCCAATGCCAATCAGGCACTTAAAAGTATCACTGCGTGAATCTTTGTAGGTACCCGCAAGGCATAAGCCTTCGAAATAATGTAGAGTGTATGCATATGCTCGGTGATAAGGAGTCTTTCTCTCTCCCTGCAATATCACCTCGATTTGCTCACGGATATTACAAAGCCACCCTATCATATGACCGCGGTTCCCTAAGTGGTCCTTTTTAAGGTCGAAAGGGTTATAGCAACAGGAGCCTAAAATGCTTGTCAAATAA
>JAGLPR010000284.1 GCA_023137255.1 Bacteroidales bacterium
AATAAGCACGTTACGAAAAAGTAGCCCTCAGAATAGGGTTGAAAAACTAAGCGATTGAGTAAGCCAGTTCAGCGACTGTGCTTACACCCTGAGGCATAAAAAAAGGCCCCCGGTAATGGAGGCCTTTCAATATGGTATGGTTGGCTTATTCTTTCCGTGAGCGTACCGTGGTGTATTCATTAATACAGCCTTTCACCTGGTACGAGTCACCATCTTTCATATCCCTGAAGAATACCTCTTCGTGGTTGGGATACTGGCCCTTATAGTCATTCAGCTTCTTATTGGCATCTGAAGAGACACTGGGATCTACCGATTTGGCCTTGGCATACTTGTCAGCTGCTACCCAGAAAGCTGCACGCCGTTCAAAATCATCACCCAGGTTGGTTCGGGAATAGACAATGGCATCTCCAAGAGTAAGGTAAGCTTTGCCGTGATTGCTCTTATAGGCGATAGCTTCGCGGGCGTAGGCGATGGCATCGCAGTAATCTTTATTGGCGATGCTTACAACGGCCAGCTCATAGAACCATCCGGCCCTGGTTTCATTGTCGATGTTCTCGCCAATCACAGCCATCTGCAGATAGGTGGCTGCTTTCGGGAAATCACTTTTGGCAATGAACAGGATGGCCAGCTGGTGCGCCGATACCGGACCAGGGTCAATTTTATACATTTGCTCAGATGCGTCCACATAGACATTGGCCCTGTCGCAACCAGCAGATGAGTAGAACTTGATTAAATTCTCCAGGAATTTCTTGTCTGTTTTATTGGCTTCATACTGGGGCGTAAAGTACCTGTCGAGAGCTTCACAGGTGAGCAGTCCGCTTTTTAGCATCAGGTCGTCGATATTTGCCTTGGCTTTTGGCCACCTGGAACTCTTATCAAGCAACTTGTCGATGATTTCAGTAACCATGAAATAATCTTCAATGGTCTGATTATCATCAATTTTTCCCTTCTGATTCAGGGTGACGCTGGAATTCATAAAAGTGACCATCACCGCATCCCTGGATTTGTTCTTCTGCATATCAATACTGCGCTTCAGGTATCCATAGGCCTCATCCACTGATTCCACATCAGCCCTCCGGTAACGTAAAAGGTCAATTCCCTTTCTTCCCAGAATATTGCCTTCTCCGCCTTTTTTGCCAAAGTACTGAATTCGCCTGTCGTAGATCAGGAGCATGGTGTCTATCAGTTGATCTTTTCTTTCCGGAACAGATTCTGATTCGATGAATTTGCGGTACATGGTGATTCCTTCCACATACATTCTTTCACTGGAGGCAGGACATGAACCAAACACACTCCGCCAGGGGGCGATGGCATCTTTATAATTGCTGTGCTTGAAGAACTCCCTGTACAGCGAGAGGTTTTTTATGCAGTCGATACTATCCTGACCTTTGCCGTATTTCGATCCGTCCTCGATTCCTTTCTGTGTAAAAGCAGGCAGGACAAACAATAGTGATATTGTTGCCAAAAGGATGGTTTTGAGGGCTTTCGTTTTCATGCTTTTTTTAATAATGCTGTGTTAATCAAATCTCCTTTTACGGAACCATAGATCGTGTAAAGTTACATTAAATGTGATAATACCATAATTTTCTTTCACTAAATTATACTCTGTTGTACCCCTGATACCCAGTGTAAAAGCCACATTAATGCTCGATCTTAATGTTTTCACCGGTAACCCTAGTCCAAAAGTTATGCCATAGTCCTCCAACTGGTGACCATTAACCATCAGGTAGGAGTTGGAATAGTACCCTCCCGCCCTGTAACTCATCATCTTATGATAACCCCTGATTGTTTTCACATCGGGAGTAAATTCAAGCCCGAAATGCATGGAAGTTGCATTGGTTGTGGCGTAGTTTTCGCCCGACATGGAACCGGTCCAGTCCTGCTTGTAAAAATCACCGGTGATGATCAGTTTGTTGGGAATCCCGAAGGCAAAACCAACCCCCATTTTTTGTGGAATGTTGAGAGTGTTGAATGTAGTGTCCTCACCAAGCATATACTCAGGGTCGATAAGTACAGAATCGTTGATCCAGGCAGGATCATCGGGATAAAATTCGTTGTTGACAATGTATTCGTTAGAGACCTCAGTATGTGCTTTAAAATCGTAGACGCCCCCTACCGAAAAGAAGAATTTGTCATCGAAAACCTCCTTGTATTGGAGTCCCAGGGTAAATACTGGTTTTCTCAGGTTGAGATTCTCTGTGGAGGAGGAGTTGGAATACCCGGAATGCATGGGAAAGTCGACCTGTCGTTCTCTGGTGAGTTTACCCATCAGGTAATTCATGGTGACACCCAGTGAGATCCTGTCCAGCAGCTTAACTGAGCTTCCCACGTAGAAATTCATAATCCCGCCTTCTCCCTGGAAATAGGTGTCCATGGCCAGGCCATTACTGAGGTCGTCATACTCCTGCTTAATATTGTATCCGATGCTGCTATAAGGAACGAGTCCGACCGAGACTCCAAGGTACTTTCCCATGGAGGAGGCAAAAGCCACATGGTGCAGGTTCATGTTCCACCAGGTATTGGAGTAATTCTCGGTTTGATACTGGTTGTGAAATGTGTTGGCACCGAAATCAAAATAGACTGAAGTGCTGTCGAGTGACGAAAATGAGGCTGGGTTCAGGTGATTGATCCTGTTGCCTTCATGAATGGCAATCCCGGTTCCTCCCATGGCCTGTCCCTGTCCGAATCCCTGCTTGGCCATATCACCCAGTCCAAACCGGGTATAGGGAGAGTAGGTATTGAACTGGCCGAAAAGTGGGACGGATGTGATCAGGGTAAAAACTAAACTGATCAAAAATGGTCTAAATCTCTCTGTCTGCATTGTGTTCCAATATTCTGTTAAGTCCGATCAGGTTCAGATTTGGGTTCACAAAGATGCTATTTTTTAGCTTTCCAACAAAGTATTTTGCGTCGCCACCGGTTAAAACTACCTGTAATTTAGGGTACTCCTTACTGATGGCATCAATAAATCCGTCCATTTCAAACAACAATCCATTTACGATTCCCGACTGGATGGCCTCCCTGGTGCTGCTTCCCACCAGGGGTGGAGTTTCCTCCGGGCGTTCAAGGTGTGGCAAACGAGTGGTGTACTTATTCAGTGATTTAAACCTAATCTCCAAGCCCTGTGAGATGTTTCCTCCCAAAAATTCACCCTTTGCTGTGACTATGTCATAGGTGATGGCCGTACCAGCATCTATAACCAGAACGTTCTTTCCCGGGCAGATAGTATATGCCCCTACAGCTGCAGCGATTCGGTCGTATCCCAGTGTATCGGGGGTGAGGTACCTGTTCTTAAGAGGAATGGGGGTGGAGTGATCCAGTTCGATACAGGTAGCATAGAGGCTGCCCAGATAGTCTATAATCTCCCTGGAGTAGTTCACCACCGATGAGATAATCACCCCTTTCAGGCCGCTGTACCGGATATGAAAATAGGAGATCTCCCTGCTGGTGATTTTTTCATAAGTGGCCGCTTCAACAACTTTTTTGTTGTCGCAAACGGCGATCTTGCCATAACTGTTTCCCAGGTCGAGAACTAGGTTCATTTGTGCTATCCCTTACTTAATTTCAGCAGAATCTGGTATGCTTCTTCCACCGAATGAATTTGATCGCTTCTCAGACTCAGTTTTTCCTGGTCTTCACGCATTCTGAATATACCGGGATGGGCCTGTATATTTCCGATCACCTCCCTGAACTTTTGCGAGCTGTAGAAAGATGATTCCGGATTGCCTACAAAATACGTGATCAAAATGCTTTTTTTCAATACCATTTTTTCAACACCCGTCCGCTGAGCGAGCCACCGGAGCTGTACCACCTTTAATAACTCTTCCGACGGAGAAGGCAGGATCCCGAACCGGTCGGTCAGCATCCCCCTGAACTCCTCCAGGGCTTTTTCATCTTTAATGGCATCCAGTTTCCTGTACAGCTCCACCCTTTCACTGATGTTGGAGACATACTGATCGGGGAACAAGAGCTCCAGGTCGGTATCGATATGACATTCAGGCAGGAACATGGTCTCTTTTGTAAGCGGATCTACCGGTTGTTCATAAAGGCTGCTAAACTCTTTTTCCTTCAGTTCAGCAATGGCTTCGTTGAGGATCCTGTTGTAGGTCTCAAAACCGATATCGGCAATGAAACCGCTCTGTTCAGCGCCCAGCAGATTGCCGGCACCCCTGATGTCAAGGTCCTGCAATGCAATGTTAAAACCGCTGCCCAGGGTGGAGAACTCTTCCACCGCTTTTAGCCTTCTTCTCGCCTCCTGGGAGAGGAGGGTCACAGGTGGGGCAAAGATGTAACAGAATGCCTTTTTATTGGAGCGGCCCACCCGTCCCCTGAGCTGGTGAAGGTCGCTCAGTCCGAAGTGCTGCCCGTTGTTGATAATTATTGTATTAGCATTGGGGATGTCAAGTCCCGATTCAACAATGGTGGTGGCGATCAGCACATCAAAATCGCCCTGCATGAAGTCGAGTATCACCGATTCCAGCTTTCTGCCCTCCATCTGGCCGTGTGCCACCACCGACCGGATGCCGGGGACCACGCGATCGACAATCTCCTTCACCTCCATGATGTTCTGAACCCTGTTGTGGATGAAGAATACCTGCCCGCCCCGGCTCACTTCATATTCGATGGCCTCCTTAATGATCTCTTCATTGAACGGGTGCAGTTCGGTGATGATGGGATGGCGGTTAGGCGGCGGTGTGTTGATGATCGAGAGATCCCTCGATCCCATCATAGAAAATTGCAGCGTTCGTGGAATGGGGGTGGCCGTGAGGGTCAGCGTATCCACGTTTAGTTTCAACTGCTTAAGCTTCTCCTTGACACTTACCCCGAATTTCTGCTCCTCATCGATGATCAGCAGACCCAGGTCTCTGAATTCAATCTCCTTGCCCACCAGTTTATGGGTTCCGATGATGATATCGATTTTCCCCTCTTTCAATTTTGTGGTGATCTTTCGCTGGTCGGCAGAACTGCGGAACCTGCTCAGGTAGTCGACCGAACATGGCAAGCCTTTCAGGCGCTCCCTGAAAGTATTGTAGTGCTGAAAGGCCAGCACTGTTGTGGGAACCAATACGGCCACTTGTTTGCTGTCGGTTACTGCCTTAAAGGCCGCCCTGATGGCTACTTCGGTCTTCCCGAAACCCACATCACCACATATCAGGCGATCCATGGGAAATCCGGCCTCCATTCCGGCTTTTATATCGGCAGTGGCCTTCAGCTGGTCTGGAGTATCTTCATAGATAAAGGAGGACTCCAACTCCTGCTGCAGGTAGGTGTCGGCTGTAAACGCAAACCCCTCCTGCTCTTTCCTGCGGGCATAGAGCATGATCAGCTCCCTGGCAATGTCCTGGACCTTCTTTTTGGTATTGCTTTTCAGTTTCTGCCAGGCACCTGTACCGAGCTTATAAATTTTCGGGGGTCCCGTATCCTTCCCCTTGTATTTGGAGATGCGGTGCAGCGAATGAATGTTAACATAGAGGACATCTCTGTCTTTATAGACCAGCTTGATGGCCTCCTGGACGCGTCCGTTCACATCGATCTTTTCCAGTCCCCCGAAGATCCCGATCCCATGATCCACATGAACCACGTAGTCGCCCGGATTCAGCCCCACCAACTCTTTGATCGAGACCGACTCCTTTTTGCTGAAACGGTCGTGAAACCTGAACTTGTGATACCTTTCAAAGATTTGATGATCAGTGTAGTATGATTGTTTCAGATCGTGGTCGGTGTACCCTTCATGGATGGTCCGCGGAACCACCTGGTACTGCAGCTCCGGGTCGATCTCATCAAAGATGGCACGAAGCCTTTCGAGCTGCTTTTCACTGTCGGAAAGGATATGGTTGGTGTATCCTTCGGCTGAACGTTCTTTCAGGTGGGTGGTGAGCAGCTCAAAGTTCTTTTTAAAAGCCGGTTGGGGTGAGGTGTTAAAGTTCCACACTACCTCTTCTTTTTCCCGGTTGGCGATTCCGAAGATAACCTGCCTGAATCCATCCATCCGGGAGCGGATCTCCCCGCCGTTTTTCAGGAACATTGCTTTATCGATCTCTCGCTCCGATTCCGATTGCAGCTCTGTACGCTTGTAAAGGGTATCGATGTGGTCGGTAACGAGCTCGGGATGGTCCACCCACAACGTGGTGCCGGGTGGAATGTACTCCAGGAAGGAGATCCTTTTTTCGCCCATCTCGTTCTCCCACTGGATGTTGGGAATGATGTTGACCTTTTTCACGGTTTCCAGCGACCGCTGGGTATCTGTATCGAAAATCCGGATGGAATCCACCTCATCGTCGAAGAAGTCTATGCGGCAGGGGTGGCTGGAGGCGTAAGAGAATACATCAGCAATACCGCCCCTGATGGAGTATTGTCCCGGTTCATACACAAAATCGACCAGATGAAAACCATAGGTCTGCAGCACCTCCTCCAGGAAAGCCATATCGATCTTCTCTCCCTGTTTGATCTCCAGGGTGGTCTCGCCCAGTTGCCGTCGTGTAATTACCGACTCAACCAGCGCCTCCGCATAGGTGATGATAAAACTGGCCACCCTTCGTTCAGCCAGCCTTCGGAGGGTCTGGGTACGTGTTATGATATTAGCCTCATCGGTCTGCTGGTACTGCACCGATCTTTTGTAGGAGGAGGGAAAGAAGAGCGTGCGGTCGGGGGTTCCGTCCAGTGTAACCAGGTCGGTATAAAAATAGGCAGCCTCCTCCTTGTCCTGGAAGATCACCAGGTGAGGTCCTTTCAGCTCGCTGAGGCACGCATGGATCAGTGTAGAACGGGACGAGCCGGACAGACCCTCCAGGTACTGGAGCTGATGATCTCCGGCCTCCAGCGATGCAACGAGTCCAGGAAAATGGGGATGAGATGGATAGGGGTTAAGGATCATGTTCTTTTGCGTGCGCAAACTTAACAAAAATCACCCATATATGACTAACGAGTAACTCGTCCGGAGGTATCTCCACCCATCAGTTTTTCCACCTCTGCCACCGATACACGGTTGTAGTCCCCGGTGATTGTGTGTTTCAGGCATGAGGCTGCTACGGCGAAGTTGAGTGCCGACTGCAGATCCTCTTTGTAGGTGAGCAAACCGAATATCAGACCGCCCATGAATGAATCACCTCCACCCACACGATCCACAATATGGCTTATGTTGTACTCAGGAGCCCTGTAAAGAGTGGTTCCGTCATAAAGTACTCCTGACCAGGTATTCTGATTTGCGTTGATCGATCCCCTTAGGGTGGTGATCACCTTTTTGCACCTGGGATTCTGTTCCATGATCTTTTTTGATACGCTCAGGTATGCCTCCGCCTCCACATGTCCGCTGGTCACATCCACCCCATCGGGATGGATTCCCAGTGCCATGGCAGCGTCCTCCTCGTTGCCCAGGATTACATCACAACCTTGTACCAGCTCCGGCATCACTTCAGCGGCAGTTTCCCCGTATTTCCATAGATTTTTGCGATAGTTCAGATCTGTCGATACAGTAATCCCTTTTTTATTTGCGGCCCCAATGGCCTCACGGCAAACCTCTGCAGCCGATGCTGAGATGGCCGGGGTAATGCCGGTCCAGTGGAACCAGGTGGCCTCTTCAAAAATTGTGTCCCAGTCGATCATCCCTGGTTCAACTTCAGAGACTGCCGAATGTGCCCTGTCATAGATCACTTTGGTGGCACGATTCACCGCCCCGGTTTCCAGAAAATAGTTACCCATTCTTTCGCCGCCACGCAAGAGGTGACCGGTATTTACCCCCAGGCCTTTTAATTCTGCGATACATGCATCTGCAATATCATTTTCCGGAAGCCGGGTAACGAAGCTTACGGGAATTCCGTAATTGGCCAGGGAAACGGCCACATTGGCCTCACCCCCTCCAAATGTGAAATCCAGTTGACGGGCCTGCCCAAAACGCAGGTATGCCGGAGTTGAGAGCCGGAGCATAATCTCACCGAAAGTGACTACATGGTTGTTCATCATGTTGCAATTTACTCATTTTTCAAGGTATAATGAGTTTAATGATTTCATTCAAGGTAGGGAATGGTATGGGGCCCTTCAGGCAGAATACAGATGCGGGTGGCGGGACCATATTTTTCAACCAGGTAGACAATCAATTGATTCATATCTTCCACTGGTTTCAGATGGGTGCTTTTTACCGTTTCCGGATCTAGACCACTGTAGAGATAAACATCTGCTTTCATCTGGATCATGGCCTGGAAGAACACCTGCCAGGTATCCTTAAGTTCCGGCTCATGATTTTTAATAAATCCCATAAGTTCTTGCACCTTATCCACCGAACTAAGAATGATTTCGTAATCGCTTCCGGCCGGGATTCCGTCCCAGCATTCTGCGGCCAGGATAATGGTACCTCCTTTTTTTACCACACGCTCGGCTGCACTCATGCCCTTTACCGATTGGTAAACGTTCAGGTCGAGGGGATAGCCTGCGTTGCTGGTAAGGACCACATCAAATGGTTTATCCAGACCTACCATGGCGGTTTCTTTGGCCTTAGCACACCCCAGGAGGTGCGCTTTACGCAGATCACCGGCAAAGACTCCTGTAATCTCTTTGTCTCTGTTCAGGGTGATATTTAGCAGGAACACGGGAGTCGCGAATTCGGCGGCTTCCATCACCTCTTCCCAGAGAGGATTCTCCCGGGTATACCCCCATCGTGCTTTCGGATGTTCCAGGTTTCGGATGGAGTGATTGTGGCGGATGGTCTCCACGTACGCCATCCCGGGCATCAGCGCTTTTCCTCCCCCTGAGAATCCCGCAAAAAAATGGGGTTCGATAAATCCGGTCAGAACTCGCAGGTCATGCTCCAGAACCTTTTTGTTCAACATGATGCGGTTTCCGGAGGCTGTGGTACCCACATACTGGTAACTGGCTCGATTGGAGGCCTCATTTTGCACAATTCGGAACCGCTCCGTTACCTCCTTTCCGAGTATGGTCACCAGTTCTCCGGGAGTGGCATCACGATGAGTTCCTGTGGCACAGAAGAAGGTAATATCATGGTCCGGGATATGGCTCAGGGAATCAAGCAGTGCAGGAACCAGGATTTGGTAGGGGGTGGCCCGGGTGATGTCGCTGAAGATGATGGCTACCTTTTGACTGTGCTCTACAGCGGACGATAATGGCTTATGCCCGATGGGATCTTTCAGGGCATCCCTGACAGCCTGCAGCTGATCTGGAACTCCTTCTACATATCGTGGTTCCACCACCTCAGTATGCAGATGGCCGGGAATCTCCACCACGTGCCTCTTCTTCCCATAGGCGAGTCCAATTTTCATACTGGTTTTATAGTTTTCATCATAAAATTCCGCGTCCAACGGTGTAGACCAGGAACAGGCCGATGAGGCCCACGATGCCACCCACAATGGCCATGGGAAGCAGGTTCCTTCGGATCAGTAGTCCCTCGACCCCCACCAGTCCTACCGTGGCGCAGGCAGCGATCACATTGTGTACGCAGATCATGTTGCCCATGGCCCCACCGATATTCTGGAGGCTGACTATCAGGATGGTGGAGATGCCCAACTGGTCGGCAATAGAGAACTGGAACAGGGAGAAAAGCATGTTGGAGACGGTGTTGGATCCTGCCATAAAGGAGCCCAGTGCTCCTACAAAGGCATCCACCACCGGCCAGGCCCCCTGGAATATGCCTGTCATGGCTGTGGCCATGGCAATGGGCATACCTATGATTTCATCCGGATTGTTTCCCGACTGCATCATGATCCGTACCATGGGTACGGCAAAGATCAGGGCTATCACCGGGTTTTTGATTCGTTTCAGTGCTTCCGACCAGGCGGCACCCACCTCCTTTCCTTTCATTTTGAACAGGGGGATGCAGAGCAGCGACACCAGGATAAAGGGTATGATGCCGGGATTGTAGAGGGGGTCGATGGTTCCGCTGACCCCGGTTCCGAAGAGTCCGGTATAGGGAATATCGGCCGCTTTGATCCAGTCATAGAGGGGCAGGGAGCGCACACGGGTCAGGACCAGCAGCAGCCCGATCAG
>JAGLPR010000285.1 GCA_023137255.1 Bacteroidales bacterium
GCTTTCAGGATGGAACTTTTGGCAGCACCGGGTTTCTCCATGCTGATGGAGCCCATCCAGTTCTTTTCCCATTGCGAACGTTCCGGGAAGTCCCATTTGGTTTTTGGAACCAGGAAGCCGGCACGGGTGGCCGGGATCAGAATGGCCAGTCCCAGCAGTCCACCCACCAGGCTGGGGAACTCGGGTCCCAGCAAAAGTGCCACAGCCACATAAGGTCCCACAAAACAGAACCCGGCAAAAAGGGCATAGGGCCAAATGGCCAGCCCCTCTTTTATGCTCCGTTTCTCGCCAAAAAACCGGGTCATCATAGCCACCATGATCAACGGAAGCAGCAGTCCTGGCAAGGCATGCTGCAATGCGGTCCACACGCCGATCTGATGCATGTATTCTGCATAGCTCATTCCCGATTGGGCAATGGCCTCCTGTACTGAGGGGATGTCGAGTGAGGATTGGATCCCGATCAGGGTGGGCGTTCCCACCGCCCCGAAGGAGACCGGGGTCACATTGGCAATCAGGGCCACCATCACGGCGGCCAGGGCAGGGAATCCCAACGATAGAAGCAGCGGGGCGGCCAGGGCCGCCGGTGTTCCAAAACCGGCCGATCCTTCAATAAAACCACCAAAGAGCCAGGCGATGATGATGGCCTGTACCCGTTTATCGGCCGAGATATTGGTAAACCCGCGATTAATCGCTTCAATGGCACCGCTTTCGCGCATGGTAAAGAGGAGCAGCAGGGCTCCGAACACAATTAAGAGAATCTTAAAGGCAATCACCACCCCGTTAAGCGTTGATGCTGCGATCCAGGTAACAGGAGTTTTCCAGATGAAAAGGGCCAGGAGCAGGGTGATAAAAAAGGCTACAGGCATCGCTTTGGTGGCGGGCCAGCGTAATCCCACCATGAAAATAAAGATGGATACAATAGGCAGGGCGGCTAGCAGAGCAAGGATTCCGACAGTCATAGTGAAGAGTTTTATTAGAGAGATCAAAATATTCAAAAAAATCCAATATTTTTATGGAAGAGATGAATATTCTGATTGCACCCGATTCATTTAAGGATTGCATGAGTGCCCGGGAGGTAGCTAATGCACTGGGAAGGGGGATCAAAAAGATCCTTCCCGATTCTGTCCTGGTCATGGTACCCATGGCCGATGGAGGTGAGGGTACCGTCGAATCGGTGATTGATGCCACCGGCGGAGAACGGATCGTACTCAGGGTGAAGGATCCCTTGCTGCGTGAGGTATCCTCCTTCTATGGCATAACAGGGGATGGTAAAACTGCAGTGATTGAGATGGCTGCTGCCTCGGGACTGGAGTTGCTGGAGTTGGAGGAGAGGGATCCGTGGATCACCTCCACCTATGGCACCGGTCAGCTGATAGGAGATGCCCTGGATCGGGGGTGCAGCAAGATCATGCTGGGCATCGGGGGAAGCGCTACCAACGATTGTGGAGCTGGTATGGCAGAGGCGCTGGGAGTGAAGTTCTCAGGCAGGTTTGGCAACCTTACTGTACGGGGTGGTGGTGTACTGAGCGAAGTGGAGTTGATACATTTGGAGGGCCTCGACAGCAGGATTGCCGGAATTGAAATTGTAGTTGCCTGTGATGTAAACAATCCACTGACAGGACCCCAGGGAGCATCTGCCGTATATGGTCCCCAGAAGGGGGCTGACAGGGAGATGGTTGAAAAGCTGGACCGGAATCTGACTCATTTTGCCGGGGTGATCGAAAATCAGTTGGGGAGAGAGATCTCTAAGGTTCCCGGATCGGGAGCTGCGGGGGGACTGGGAGCCGGATTAATGGCATTCCTGGATGCCACGCTGATGAAAGGAATAGATATGATCGCAGAGGTGACAGGTCTTGAAGAGAAGATCAGGCAGGCCGACCTGGTTATTACAGGGGAGGGAAAGATGGATGCCCAGACGCAGTTCGGGAAAACCCCCTTTGGTGTGGCCCAACTGGCCAAAAAGCATGGCTTACCGGTGATCGGAATAGCAGGTACACTGGAGGAGGATGCAGGTGTGTTGTACCAGGAGGGCTTTGATCTGTTGCTGCCCATCCAGGAAAAGCCTGGCGATCTGGCAGCTGCGCTTGCCGGTGCGGAGCCACTTCTGGAGAGGACAGGAGAGAGAATTGCCAGGTTGATCAGAATCAGGATCTAACCGGCCCTTTCAACCACCACATTTTCATCGTTAGGAATGCCGGAGAGAAGACCGGTATCAATTTCAAGGATACGTCCGAATACATTCACCGGACTGGCAGCCACTGGCTGGTCGGAGGTACTGACAGGGGTGGGGCCGAAGAAAATACAGAATGCGGGCATGTTGGGCCAGTAAGCCAGATCTCCCACATTTATCTCGGCACAGGCATTTTCCTCCAGTTCACATTGAACCGGGATCTCGAAGTAGATCTCCTCGCCCCAGCGATTCACATTTCGTTGAAGGGGCAATGCTTCGTAAACAGCGCGGCCTGTGGGCGTATTAAACAGTTCTGCCTCTACCCGGGAAAGGGCAAATTTGATAATTATTCTCATCTTGTTTTAATAGTTTCCTTTCGATTGCTAATTTTGATCTTCAATTTACGTTTTTATTCATTAACAACATGTTGGTTTTTAAATTTGGAGGGGCATCGGTAAAAAGTGCAGAGGCAATCAGGAACATCGTGGATATTCTGAAGCGTTACCAGGGGGAGGAAATCGTAGTGGTGGTCTCGGCCATGGGAAAAACCACCAATGCACTTGAGCGGATCATTGACCATTACGCAAACAGGAAATCTGAAGAGCTGAAGCTGGAGTACAGGAAGCTGAAAGAGTATCACCTGGAGGTGGTCAACGGATTATTTGAAGATACAAGCCACCTGATCTACACCGCCATCGAGGAGTTGTTTGGCGACCTGGGCGACAGACTCGCCAAGGATCCCACACTCAATTATGATTACGACTACGACCAGATGATCTGCTACGGGGAGTTGCTATCTACCACCATCATCAGCCATTTCCTGAACAGCTCTGAGGTTCCCACCCGGTGGATGGATATCCGCCGGTCGCTGAAAACCAGCAATACCTGGCGAGAGGCAAAGGTGGACTGGGAGCTTTCCACTACGCTTGTGAATAAAAATTTTGCTTTTAACGGGGAGCGAATCCTGATCACCCAGGGTTTTCTTGGTTCCACCATCAACGACCTAAGCACCTCACTGGGCAGGGAGGGATCCGATTACACAGCGGCCATCCTGGCCTATATGCTGAAAGCCGATAGTGTAACCATCTGGAAAGATGTACCCGGGGTATTAAATGCCGATCCGAAATACTTTGATGATACCATACTACTTGAAAAACTCTCTTACCTCGATGCCATTGAACTGGCCTTTTTTGGAACCGGTGTGATCCATCCGAAGACTATCAAACCGCTGCAGAACAAAAACATCAACCTGCATGTAAAATCGTTTATGGATCCGGATGCACCAGGGACGCTTGTAGGAAACCTGAGTTACAACAAACTGACTCCATCCTTTATATTTAAGATGAACCAGGTACTGATTCGTACTTCCCCCCTCGATTTCTCATTTATCAACGAGAATAACCTGGAGGAGATTTTTGGTATCCTTAGTAAACACGGGATGAAGATCAATATGATGCAGAATTCGGCCATCAGTTTTAAAATGATTGTGAATAACGACAAACGGAAATTGCGACTGGTGACCGATGAGCTGGAGGAAAAGTACAAAGTGGATTACCAGACCGGACTCGAGCTGGTGACCATCCGATACTTTGATCAGTCCACCATCGACAGGGTCATGATAAACAAGGAGTTAATTATGGAGCAGCGGGGGGTTCAGAACATCGAACTTCTGATCCGGGATATGGGATAACTTGTTTACAAAAAATACAAGCTTTTCCCGGATAGAACAGCTACTTTTACAATCAAACCGATGTTAATCCACTTTATATGACGATCCTGAAACCATTCCCCCGTTTCCCTTTATTTATGTTGCTCCTTTTTGTGGCGGGGTCTATGAACAGGGCAGTATGTCAGGAGATCAATGAATTTACGGTTACGGATCAGTTTCGGGGTGATTATGCCATCAAAAATGAACAATTTGCCATTTGGAACGGTACAGGTTATATCCCGGTTTTCATCAAGGGCATCAACCTGGGTATATCGGTGCCGGGGACCCAGCCGGGACAGCTGGCGGCAACCCGTGAAGATTACAGGCGTTGGTTCCACCTGATCAGGGAGGCGGGGTACAATACCATGCGCTTGTATACACTACATTTTCCAAGGTTTTATGAGGAGCTGAGGCAGTTCAACCTGGAGCATCCGCAGAGTCCGTTGCTGGTGATGCATGGTGTCTGGCTGGAGGAGAATGAAACGGCAGCGGATCTGTACCAGCAGACCTCCTCGTTTGACCAGGAGATTCGTGAAGTGGTGGCTGCCGTCCATGGTGATATTGTGATCGACTCCAGACTGGGGAAGGCATATGGAAGTTTCACTTCCGACATCTCGCCGTGGGTAATTGGATTTCTGCCCGGGAGAGAGATTTTCCCTGCCGAAGTGGCACTCACCAACCAGGGTAATCCGGGTGAGACAGATTATATCGGTGCTTTTTTTCAGATCCCTGAGGGCGATCCGGTGGAAGTCTGGGTTACCCGCCGGCTCGACAGCCTGATGATCTATGAGTTTGAACAGTATCAAACGGTTCGTCCCACCGGTTTTTCATCGTGGCCCACTCTTGATCCTCTTACCCATCCCACGGAGCAGAATATTGTAGATAGTTCTGAAGACGATGAGAAAATCGACCTGGCAAACATGGTAAGCACCGACTCCTCTGCAGGTTTTTTTATTGGTTATCATGCCTACCCCTATTATCCCGATTTTATTGTTGAGGATCCATACTACAAGGCGGAATCTGACCAGGAGGGTCCCAACAACTACCTGGGTTACCTGAAAGATCTGAAGTCCCATTATGAAGGTATCCCTTTGTTGATTGCTGAATTTGGTGTGCCTTCCAGCTGGGGAGTGGGACACCTTTCACCCTCAGGCATGCACCACGGGGGACTTTCTGAAGAGGAGCAGGGGAAGTATACAGTCAGAATGTTTGACAATCTCACAGAAGCGGGTTGTGCCGGGGGAATCCAGTTCTCCCTGATAGACGAGTGGTTTAAACAGACCTGGATCACCAATCCCTATTCTAACCGCGATTACCGCCATTTCTGGCACAACATCACCTCTCCGGAGCAAAATTTTGGGATCCTGGCCTATGCGCCGCCCCCGGAACCCTTTATGGAAACCGGAAGCTTTCCCGGTGGTTCCATCTTCGGTGTTGAGGTGGCTTCCGACTACACTTTCTTCCGGATCAGGGTTCATTTGAAAACCGACCAGTTTCTGGACGATACCCTGTGGGTGGCACTGGATACCTATGAACGCAACCTGGGTGAATCCATACTGCCGGATGGCAGTTCCATCGGGCGAGGAATGGATACGCTGCGGGCAGAGTTTGCCCTGGGGATACCAATTGGAGGTGACCAGGCTGATCTCTTTGTCATCCCCGCTTATGATGTATACGGGATCAAATCTCTGGTCAGGGTCGATACGGTGGTTTCCTCCAGCAGCGATGCAGGGGAGTGGAACCCGGTCAGGTGGCTTACCAGTTACGTGTATGACAGGACCCAATATATCGGAGAGCTTCAGGTATCTGCCTCTGAAGACCCTTACCAGTTTCTCAATGCGGTGACTGTGTTTAAAGATAGCCTGGAGATCAGGATTCCCTGGACTCTGATCAATTTCAGTGCTCCCACTGTTAGAAGGGCCATGCACTATGTATCACACCAGGATGGTGCTGACATTGTGATTGAAAGGCAAGACACGCTGTCGGACGGAATTGCCCTGACCCTCTCGCTGAAGGATGAGTTGTACCCGGCAGAAAGGTACACCTGGGACCCCTGGGATTATGAAAAGATCACCAACCACCCCCCCATCGAAAGGAAAAAGCAGTCGTTTCATCACCTGAAGCAGATGTTGCCGCAATTCAACTCCTCTCCCATTGGATTGGCCGACTCATTTACGATTTGGCCGGGGAATACCCTGGAAATAGAGAGAGAAGCGGGATTGCTGCAGAACGATTTTGACATAGACGGGAACATGATGGAGGCAGTTCTCTCTTTTGGCAGCGGCACCACCCATGGCAGTCTCCAGCTGCATCCCGATGGTAGTTTCCGTTATACCCCCGACCGATCTTTCAGCGGGGAGGATTTTTTCATGTATTACCTGGACGATGGCAGGGCATATTCCACGCTGGTTCCGGTAAGTCTGCATGTGGGGTATCCTGCTGATGCACGTCCTGACTTAGCTCTTGATCGGGCTTCTGTATTTCCAAATCCCGGAAAGGACAGGTTCTGCATCACCATATCACAGCCCTTTGGGGAAGCTAAGCTGAGGGTCATCGATCTGATGGGAAGAGAAATAGTTCAGATGAAGCTTGAGGGAGAAGTAAACTGGGTGAATATTGGACAGAGGGTACCCGGGATTTACCTATTTAATCTGATCATTGATCAAAACCTGGAGCAGCATCGAATCCTTATTCATTAGCTTTGCGTAATAACGACCAGAACACCATGAATATCCTAGTTTGCGAAGATAATGTAATGACTCTGAGAACCATCGAGTTTGCTTTGAAGAAGGCGGGTTATGCAGTATTCAAAGCCGAAGACGGGGACCAGGGAATCAGGGTTCTGGCAGAAGAGGAGATAGACCTGGTCATCACTGATATCAACATGCCATACACAAAGGGCCTGGAGTTGGTCCGTCATATCAACACCAACCTTGAGCCAAAAATCCCTGTTATTGTTGTTTCCGGTATCACCAATAAAGAGACAAAGGAGCATGCTCTTGAATTGGGAGCTGAAGGTTACATGACCAAACCTTTTGATCTGGATGCAATGGTGGATATGGTCAAATCCGTTTCAGCCAAGAATTGATTTAGTGTATGTTTAAATTTTATGTTTTTATAGTCCTGATTACTGCTCTCCACGTTCATTTACGGGCCCAGGATTCTAATGTGTACAGCGATCCCGAAGAGGGATTTGCCCTGATGCGTCA
>JAGLPR010000286.1 GCA_023137255.1 Bacteroidales bacterium
GAATGAAGCGTATCACGATGTTGCCCTCTACCTGGCAAGAATCCACGGTTGGGAAGCAAACTACGATTCTGCCTACCTGGTCCTGGATCAGGTCATCTCTCAGTCCCCGGAGCTGTTTGAAGCTTATCAGACCTGCGCCGACCTTGCTTACTGGGAAAACAACTGGGACAAGCTGAATGAGTGTGCTGACCGGGCTGTGGAACTGGAGCCCGATTCTGCAGAGATCTTTGACAGGTACAGGCAGGCTCAGCAGCAAGGTGGATCACAGCAGATATGGCCTGAGATTTTTATGCACTACTCCTATGATCATTTCTCGGTTCCTTATGTCCGCAACTGGCACATGCTTACAGCGGGGGGACAAATTCCGGTCAAACCGGGAACACTGGTTCCCTATCTGAATGCCGGGTATCATGCAGGGGGAAATCAACCTGCTACCGATATTCAGCTGAACATGGATGCATACCTCACCATTAGTAAAAACAACTACGCCATGGTGGGTTATGGATTTTCGCCGGATGGAGCGATCAATTACCTGCCGGTTCACAGGGCTGCTGCGGAAATCTGGCAGGTACTGCCCAAAGGTTTTGCCCTTTCAGCCGGATTGCGTTATTTCTACTGGGAGCAGCACTTTCCGTTTCTGACCTTTTCTGTAGAGAAATATGCAGGCAACTACTGGTTCTCGCTGAGGAACTACCTCTTCTTTAAAGATTACGGCGTTTCCGGGTCTTATTACTTAAGCGCAAGAAGGTATTTCGATTCCAGGTTTAACCATCTTACCCTCACCCTGGGATACGGGACCGCCCCGGATGAACCACTGATTGTGGTTACAGACCTGGAACGGTTGAATGCGGTATCGGGACGGGTTGAGCTTTCAAAGCAGGTGAGCCCCCTGGTGAGGATGGTGGCAATGGTGGGTTACGCTTACGAAGAGTATTTCGACCAGGAGTACAGGCACCGGATTGATATGAGGGTTGGATGTTATTTCCGGTTAAAGAAATGATGTCCAGGCAAACATACCTGAACCTGCTCCTCACCATGATCCTTGGCGCTGTGGGAGCTCTTGTTGTACAGGGCAGTGAACGTCCGGTGGAGAGTTACCAGGATGCGACTGAGATAATCGCATCGGATTCCCTCCACCAGGAGGACAGAGCATTAGTTCGGTATGCCGACAGGCTCCAGTTGAGATTTGAAAAATCCCCTCTGTTGGTCACCATCCTTTACATCGTGATCCTCTATTCAATAGCTACCCTGATCACTCTATTGATCATTATCCTGTTGAACCGCTCCAGGATGCAGCGCGAGCAGAATCAGAAAGATTATTTGCTGGAGGAGTATCAAAAGCTGCTTATGGATTACATTTTTGAGGAAGAGAAACGGGCAGATGCGTACAGGGACCTGGACAGGGTGGCGAACAACCAGATGAATCGCCAGGTCCTGATCGACCAGATGATCGATTTGAGCATCAACCTAAAAGGTGAGATCAAGGAGACAATCAAAGATCTCTATATCCGGCTGGATTTAAAACGGGACTCGCTGGAGAAGGCCCACAGCAAAAAGTGGCACAAGAATGTGAAGGGATTCAGGGAGATGGCCTTTATGAACATCAGAGATGCCAATGAGAAGATTATTGAGAGCCTGAACTCCAACAATGAGATTCTCAGGATGGAGGCTCAGATAGCCATGGTAAGGTTGTCGGACGGTAATCCTTATGATTTCCTTCATTTACTGGAGAAGCCGCTGGCCGTATGGGAGCAGATTACACTTCATGAATTGTTGATTCAGCACAACCTCAAGGTTCCGGTTTTCAAACAGTGGTTCAGTTCGGAGAACATCACTGTGGTGATGTTTGCTCTGCAAATGGTCTCCTGGTTCCACCAGAGGGGTGTGGGTAAGGAGATGATCACCCTTTTTGACCATGAAAATGAAGAGGTGCGTTATACCGCTTATAAGGTATGTGGTGAAATCGGACTGAAAATGGCACTTCCCGCCATGATAAAGCTTTACCCCGGCGAGTCCATTAGCAACAGGCTGGAGATTCTGCGAACCTTTGCAAAAGTTCCCGATGAAAAATACTTGAAATTCCTGAAATCAGTGCTAGACAATGAAGATGATGTTCAACTGCAGATCCAGGCCACCAAAGCCATGGAAAATACCGATGAGCCCGGGATATCCATGCTTATTAAACTAATGAAGTCCAAATCGGAATATAAAAACTACCAGATCATCATCAGGCATGTCCTGGATGGCAGGATCTATTAATTATGGAAAGCGCATTTGACATACTGAGGTTCCTGGCTTATCACGCGATATTCATTATCACCGTGCTGATCTTCACAACCTACCTGATTCTGACTGTTTTTTCAGCAGTTTCTTTGAGAAAATACCTCCGGAAGAACAGTTATGTGGATTACAACTCCATTGTCTCCTCTCCACTGGCACCCTCACTCTCTGTGATTGCACCGGCTTACAATGAGAGCCGGACCATTGTGGATAACATCAGGACTCTTTTGTCGCTCTACTACAACAACTACGAAGTGGTGGTGATCAACGATGGAAGCAGCGACGATTCGCTGGATAAAATCATAAAGGCTTACGAACTGGAGAAGGTCAACTACTATTTCGACTACCACCTGCCCTGTGAGCGGATCAGGGGAGTTTACAAATCACAGAACCGCTCTTTCAAACGATTGACGGTGATAGATAAACAGAACGGAGGGAAAGCAGACACACTGAATGCGGGTTTGAATGTGTGCAGGAACGACCTGGTGGTGAGCATCGATGCCGACTCCATCATGGAACCGGATGCCCTGCTTAAGCTGGTCAAACCATTTATGGAGGCCAAGGAGAAACGCGTGATCGGAGCGGGTGGTGTGATCCGCATCGCCAATTCATGCGAGATCTCCGGGGGTCACATCAAGAAGGTCAACCTTCCGAAGCAGTTTTTGCCCAGGGCACAGGTCATGGAGTATACCAGGGCTTTTTTGATGGGAAGAATGGCGTGGAGCGAGCTGGATGGACTTCTGCTGATTTCGGGGGCACTGGGCATGTTTGACCGAGAGATTGTGATACAATCCGGCGGTTACAGTACCAATACAGTGGGAGAGGATATGGAACTGGTGGTGCGCATCCGCAGGTACATGGCCGACAACAAACTCGACTATGATGTGGTTTACATTCCTGATCCGCTCTGCTGGACAGAGGTGCCTTCCAACTGGAAGATCCTGGCCCGACAGAGAAGCAGGTGGACGCGGGGAACCATGGAGACCCTGATCACTCATAGAAAACTCTTTTTTAACAGGAAGTACGGTAAGCTTGGAATGCTGGGTTATCCCTACTGGTTGGTGTTTGAGTACCTGGCTCCCATTATTGAGTTCCTGGGAATCCTGTGGTTCTTCTTCCTGGTGATCACCGATAGGCTCAACTGGCCCTTCTTCCTGCTTCTGACCGGTTTTGTCTACTTCTTTGCCGTCTCACTTTCGATCTGGGCCGTGTTGTTTGAGGAGATCACTTTTCATAAATATGAGAAGCGGAGAGATGTGCTTAAGCTGATGGGAACAGCGTTCCTGGAGCCAGTGTTTTACCACCCCATGGTGATGCTGATGTCCATCAAGGGGAACATAGACAAATTGTTTAATAAGAAATCGTGGGGCAAGATGGAACGCAAGGGATTTAGCAAATCCTGATATCAGGTCTGCAGCTCCTCTCCTTCGGCCCTGTTCCCTGCCTGGTCCACTGCCACCACCCTGTAGGAGGTACCCTTCTCCTTATCCACATAAATGAAAGGATCGCGGGTTACCTGTGGTTGATGTGACACCGTTCCAATAAGCTTCCCGTTC
>JAGLPR010000287.1 GCA_023137255.1 Bacteroidales bacterium
TCCACATGGTCCTTTTGTTTCAGAGCGACATTCTGAGGAGGGGTGAGACCCTCATACGGGAGCTGGAAATAGTTGGTTTTCCCATCTTTCACAAACCTGGAGCTCTTCTCAATCTCCTGTCGCCTCTTATCGCTTAGTCCACCCTGTTTCACCTGTGAGGCATAGTAGTTCTGAACCAGCTGGCACTTCAGATTATCGTCCGAGATCTGTCCGATTCCAATAATTGCCGTATGGATCCCGGGGGTGGTCAGCGCATATTCAATTAAAGGTTTGCTGGGCAGCTCCCTGGTGCCTACGGTCCGTATCACGCCTTCATGGTCCCTGGTCCAGTTGGCATATTTGGAATACATGGCCCCGTCGGCAAACACCTTCATGGCAATAATTCCCATGTTCTTGGCCTGGGCCACCGGGATTACGTTGTGCTGGTGATTGAGATAGAGTTTGTCATTGGAGTTGATGGCCACCAGCATGGCATCGAGTATCTCCCACCGGTCGCGCTGGATCATATTGATCATGGCCGGAGAGTTGATGTGTCCCGATAGGCCGATGTGCCTGATCAGCTTCTCTTTTTTGGGATTCAGACCAGTATGGTTGGTCCCGTCGCGATAGTCCCTCAGGGCCACCAGTACGCCGAAGTTTTCATCCTTATTCAGCGGTGTTTCCAGCCCTTTGTACATCACATCCACCTCCTCCACGAAGTTGAGGTTGTGGGTGAGTACCAAGTTTACATACGATCCTTCCGGGTAATTCCCTTCCCCGTCTCCAAACATTTGAGAAAGCGATCTCTTCAGATCTTTGATAGCTCCCCCTTCAGGATCCCCATTGGACCAGTTGTTTACATTCTCCAGCTCCGGGAATCCCGGTTTCCCCCATCTTTGATGCGTTTTGGTGGTTAGAAAAATTGACTCACGCAATTTGTCATCATATCCCGCCTCGCCTGGAATCAGGTTCAGTTTCCGGAACGCCTTCCCGAAATGGAGCTGGCTGTCGGCATACAGATTGGAAGTGTCGAAGTAGTTGACCCCCATCTTAAATGCTTTCAGGATAATCGGCACCGGATCCACATCGGGAGGAGTCCACTGCAAGGAGGCTTGTCCCCCGAGACCCAGGGTGGTCACATCAAACCCGATTTTTCCGAAGGTCCGGGTCATGGGAACAGGTAGTTGGTCCAGCCCGAAACGGAAACCTGGAAGTAGGGTGAGCCCGGCAGCTGCTGCTGCAGAGAGCTTCACAAATTCACGGCGGGAAACAGTATGGTTCTTCATGGTAACATTTTTTATGGATCATCGTCCTATGGATAACACAATATAGTGCATAATGGTTGAGAATTACACTGTGCGAATATGTACACCCCTGTACGATAACGTGCTGTTCAACATACGATGATATTTTATAAACAACACATAGTAAGGAGTATATGATGAATGGCATAATTTCTGAACAACTAATGCAAATCTAAAACATATGTGGAAGAATTTCATACGGGTTACTATCCGTAGCATCAGCAAAAACAAAGCGTTCAATGTGATCAATATAGCTGGACTGGCCATCGGACTGGCCAGTGCCATATTTATCATTCTCTATATCATAAGTGAAACTAGCTATGACCGTTTCAACGAAAGATCAGCGGATATTTACAGGCTTTACATCAAAGGAAAAATGGCCGGGGACGAGTTCAAAGGTGCCTGGAACAGCCCGATAGCAGGGCCCACCTTTCACGAAGAGGTTCCTGAAATTGAGAACTTTTGCCGATTCGATTTTTATAGCAACCAGCTGATGTGGGTGGAACCCGACAACAAGTTCCTGGAGGAGTCTGTTATGTTGGCCGATTCCACCTTTTTTGAAATTTTCACCATCAAGCTCCTGGAGGGGGATCCGGCCACCTGCCTGGATGAGCCTCATACCATCGTGCTTTCTGAGTCCAAAGCGGCCCAATATTTTCCGCAAGGGGACCCCATCGGGAAATCCATTGCCATGAATGATGAATCCAATCTCTTCAGGATTACCGGGGTGGTGCAGGATGCCCCCCGGACCTCCCACTTCGATTATGAATTTATCGCTTCCTACTCCTCGGATGAGCGAAGCAATGCCACCTTCTGGTTCAGCAACTGGATGATGACCTATTTTTTGGTCCGTCCGGGAACCGATCAGGAGCAGCTGAATGAGAATATCAATGCCTCTTTGATAGAGAACATACGCCCACAGTTGAAACAATTCATGGGGATCTCTCCCGAGGAGTTTAATGAGGGAGGGGGCGAATATGGGATGTATACCCAGCCCCTGCTTGAAATCCACCTGGATCAGGGGATCGATCTTCCCAATGAAGTGGGCTACCGTCCCATCGGAAACCGCACCTACCTGGTGATTTTCGGGGTGATCGCATTTTTTGTGCTGGTGATTGCCTCCATCAACTTTATGAACCTGAGTACCGCCAGATCGCTGAGTCGGGCCAAAGAGGTGAGCCTTCGAAAGGTGGTGGGATCGGAGAAGAAACACCTGATCCGACAATTCCTGTTTGAGAGCGTGTTCCTGAGCCTGCTCTCGCTGGTCATTGCGCTTTTTTTGGTGGTGGTACTGCTCAATCCGTTTAACAAGCTGGTGGGAATGAACCTGGCATTCGGTGACATATTCAGCTGGTACATGATCCCTGCCTTTATTGTTCTGGCTGTACTTGTAGGACTGCTGAGCGGGAGTTACCCATCCTTTGTTCTGGCCTCCTTCAAACCCATTTTCGCCCTGAAAGGGAATGCCTCTGTTAAGAATGGAACCACGGTTCTGAGAAATGCCCTGGTCATCATTCAATTCTCCATATCGATGATAATCATCGCAGGGACCCTGGTGATCTACTGGCAATTCAGGTACATGACCAATAAGGACCTGGGTTTTGAAAAGGAGCAGCTGGTGGTGCTGGAACGCCTGCATCCCCTGGGTCGTCAAATCCAGACTTTTAAGTATGAACTAACCAGTCATATTTCCATACAAACTGCAACCAACTCTACAGCCTACCTGGGAAACACCAACAACAACAGCGTCTTTGGTATCAAGGGAAGGCCCATAGAGGAGAGCCCCAGTATGTTCGTCTATTATACAGATGAGGATTTTATGGAGACCTTTAAGTTTGACCTGGCTACTCCCGACAGCAGGTTCTTTTCGAAGGAGTTTCCCGGTGACTCTACGGCCTGCCTGATCAATGAAGCAACAGTGAGGAAGCACAACCTGGAGGATCCCATGAACACCAGGTTCCTGTCTCCGGATGCAGAAGGTTTTAATACCGAATTAAGAGTCATAGGGGTGGTGAAGGATCACCATTTTTCAAGCCTGAAGGATGAGATTGGATCCCAGATCATCATGCTTAAGCCTCAGTCATCGAACTGGCACGGGTATATCACCCTTCGGCTGGCTGGAGGAAAGGATAACATTGAAGCAGGTTTGAAGCACATCGATAAGCTATGGAAGGAGTTCACTGACGATGAACCCTTGCAATATTTCTTCCTGGATGAGCAACTCAATACCTACTATGCCGAGGAGAAACGTACCGGTACCATCACCATGATCTTCTCTATGCTGGCCATATTTATCGCCTCACTGGGCTTGTTCGGTCTGACATTGTACAATTCTCAGAAGCGCATTCGGGAAATCGGAC
>JAGLPR010000288.1 GCA_023137255.1 Bacteroidales bacterium
AGCAGGTATATTATTATGCCCTGATTCTGATTGTCATATGTCTGCCCCTCTCAGTTATTACCACTTCGGTGTTCCAGTTTCTTTTGCTGGCCAACTGGCTGGTCGAAGGCAGGTTCCGTGAGAAGTGGAGAAAGGCGGCATCGAACCGGGCGCTACAGCTGTTTCTGCTGATCTTCGGATTGCATGTGGTGGGATTGCTCTGGTCGTCCGACCTGGCTTATGGTCTGAAAGACATCAAAATCAAGCTCCCCCTGCTGGCGTTTCCACTGATCATCGCCACTTCGCATCCCCTGTCCGCCACACAGCTTCGCCGCATATTATTGTTCTTCTCGCTGGGCGTTTTCGCGGCATCTATGGCCTCGGTACTGAAACTTGCAGGCTGGCTACCGGGCGGGATAGAGGGGTATCGCGACCTGTCACTATTTATCAATCACATCCGTTTCTCGCTGATGATCGTGCTGGCCCTGCTGGTCAGTATCTATTTCCTGTTTATCAACAGGAGTTCAGTTCCAAAGCTTGAACGCATTTACTATACGGCGGTACTGATCTGGTTCCCTGTATTCCTGGTGCTCCTTAAGTCGCTCTCCGGGATTGTCGCGGCCGTATTGCTGGCGTTCTTTCTCCTCCTGCGGGCGCTCTTTGAGATTCGTGACCCGATAATACGCTTCATGGTGTTTGTGCCAGCGATCATGATTCCCTTGTTTTCCATCCTCTATTTTAGTCATGCTGTCGAAAAATTCTACACCATCGATGAGATGGAGGAGGATCTGGATACATATACCGCAGAAGGGAACCTGTACAAGCACCGGCCCCGGAACAGGGAGGTGGAGAACGGATATTATACCTGGATCTACGTATGTGAAGAGGAGCTGGAGCGGGAGTGGAACCTGGTGAGCAGCGTCGCTTACAACGATAATGCCTCCAACGGGCGATCTGTCCGGGTGACCTTGATCCGGTTTCTCACCTCCAAAGGGCTGAGAAAGGATGCAGCCGGGTTATTGCAACTTTCTGAGCCGGAGATCGGAGCTATTGAAAAGGGTACCGCCAACCACATCTTTATGAAACGCTTCAGGCTCTATCCACGCATCTACGAGGTGATCTGGGAGATCGACCGATACAGGATGGGGTATGACCCCAACGAAAAATCGGTGGTGCAGCGTTACCTTTACCTCCATGCAGGCTGGAGCATCGCCCGGGAACATCTTCTTATTGGGGTGGGGAACGGCGATGTGAAACAGGAATTCAGGAACCATTACGATTCAGTGAATTCGCCCCTTTCAGAGAAGCGTAGACGGAGGGCCCACAATCAGTTTCTTACATTTATGATCTCTTTCGGGGTGCCCGGACTACTCATTTTCGTGGTGGCACTGGTGGCCCCGCTGTTCCTGGCTCACAGGCAGCGCTCCTTCCTGGCAGTTGGTTTCCTGATCCTGCTGATGCTCTCCATGCTGAGCGAGGATACCCTGGAGACAGCCACCGGGGCAGCTTTTTCGGCCCTTTTCTATGCCCTTTTCGTGTTGGGTCCGAATTTCCCCTGGCTCAGACGTACACTTTTCAAATCCGATGGGTAGGCGATTCCACAGGGCGTTTTATATGCGGGATGTGTTGGAGGTGGCCCCGCAGCTGCTGGGTCAGCACCTGGTAAGGATCGGGCCCGGTGGCACAAAATCGGCCTATGTAATTACAGAAACCGAAGCGTATCGCGGAACGGAGGATCTGGCGTGCCATGCCAGTAAAGGGCGGACACCCCGCACCGAAGTGATGTTTGGAGAGGGCGGACACCTCTATATGTACCTGATATATGGAATGTACTGGATGATGAATGTGGTGACCGGACCGGTGGGAACTCCCCAGGCTGTTCTGTTCAGGGGGGTCAGGGAGGCCGATGGTCCGGGTAAGCTCACCCGCCTGATTGGGGTCGATGACGGGTTTTACGGGGAGGACCTGGCAGGCTCCCATCGCATCTGGATCGAGGAGAGCGGTGCCAGAGTGGAGTACTCCACCGCTCCCCGGGTAGGCATCGATTATGCCGGCGATCCTTGGAAGAGCAAGCCCTGGAGATTTCTTATGATTCTTTAACAATCCTAATTATTATATATTTGCATACTTTTTAATCCTCACAAACTGCATCAATGGAAAATTTCCGAAAGTATAACCTGATCCTCGGTTGGGGGGTATTCCTGGTAGCTCTGATTGTATACCTGCTTACCATGGAACCCACCGCCAGCTTCTGGGATTGTGGAGAGTTTATTGCCACCGCTTACAAACTTGAGGTGGGTCACCCCCCGGGGGCCCCGTTCTTTATGGTTCTTGGACGCTTCTTTACCCTCTTCGCAGGGGGCGATGTGACCAAAGTGGCGCTCACCATGAATGTGCTCTCTGCCATGGCCAGCGCTTTTACCATTCTGTTCCTGTTCTGGACACTGACCCACCTGGTGAGGAAGTTCTACAAAGGGGAAGAGAGTAAGAGTCCTGTTGCCATGATCACTATTTTTGGTGCAGCCCTGGTGGGTTCCCTGGCCTATACCTTTTCCGATTCATTCTGGTTCTCCGCCGTGGAGGCCGAAGTATACTCCACCTCCTCCCTTATTACCGCGGTGGTATTCTGGGCCATCTTAAAGTGGGAAAACATTGCCGATGAACCGGGTGCCAACCGGTGGCTGATCCTGATTGCCTACCTTATGGGTCTCTCCATTGGGGTTCACCTGCTGAACCTGCTGGCAATCCCTGCCATTATCATGGTTTATTATTTTAGAAAATATACACCCACTGTCAAGGGAGTTATTGCTGCCCTGGCTGTGTCGGTGGGTATTCTCGGCTTGGTGAACTACATGCTGATCCCCGGGCTCACTGCCATTGCAACCAAGTTTGAACTGATCTTTGTCAATGGCATGGGCATGCCCTTTAATTCCGGGGTGATTGTCTATGCATTGCTGCTGTTCGGGGGAATCATTTTCGCGATCTATTATACCCACAAGAAGGGGAATGTGCTCTGGAACACCATTATTCTGAGTCTGTTTGTGGTGGTGATCGGGTACTCCTCCTATGCCATTATCGTGATCCGCTCGGCGGCCAACACACCGCTCGACGAGAGCAATCCCGATACGGTATTCTCACTGCTCAGCTACCTGAACCGCGAGCAGTATGGCGACAACCCGTTGGTATACGGTCCCTATTTCAACCAGAGGCCCACCAGCATAGAGTCAGGTAAGCCAAGCTACTACCAGGGCGAGGACGAGTACTACCAGGTGGACAAGAACCGGGAGTATGAGTATGACAGCGATTCCAAGGGGGTGTTCCCCAGGATGTGGAGTACCCAGGACAAACACGCCAACGAATATATCTACTGGGGAGGGATGCAGGAATCTGAGCTGTACGATGTGCGGCGCGATGCCGAAGGGAATCCCATGATGAACCAGTTCGGGGCTTACAGTTACGATAGGAGCCGGGCGGTGGGGACCCCCACCTTCGGACAGAACATGCGTTTCTTTTTCCGCTACCAGGTGGGGTACATGTACCTGCGCTATTTTATGTGGAACTTTGCCGGAAGGCAGAACGATATCCAGGGCCACGGGGAGCTGACCAAGGGGAACTGGATCAGCGGGATCAAATTCATCGATCAGACCCGGCTGGGACCGCAGCGCAACATGCCGGCATCGATTGTGGACAACAAGGGACACAACAAGTACTATATGCTGCCCCTGCTGCTTGGACTGGTGGGAGCCTTCTTCCACTACAAGCGGCACAACCAGGATTTCTGGGTGGTGGGACTGCTGTTTGTGCTGACCGGATTGGCCATATTGGTCTACCTGAACCAGTATCCCATTCAGCCCCGCGAACGGGATTACGCCTATGCCGGTTCGTTCTACGCATTTGCCATCTGGATCGGGATCGGGGTGGCCGGACTCATCGAATGGGTATCCAAATGGAAAAGATCGGCTGTGACTGCCGGGGTACTGGTGCTTGGTTCGCTGATCCTGGTTCCGGGAATCATGGCCAGCGAGAACTGGGACGACCACGATCGTTCTGACCGTTATACAGCTCCTGCGTTTGCAAGGAACTTTCTTAACTCCTGTCTGCCGGGCGGAATCATGTTCACCAACGGCGACAACGATACCTTTCCCCTCTGGTACATCCAGGAGGTGGAAGGGGTGCGTACCGATGTGCGGATCGTGAACCTCAGCTACCTGACAGCCGACTGGTACATCGAGCAGATGAAGCAGACCTTCTATGACTCCAAAGCACTGCCTATCAGCATGACCAAGGAGCAGTACATCCAGGGGAAACGCGATTACGCTTACCTGGTGGAGAATGCCGGGGTGCTGATCAAGGAGAAATACAGTCTGAACAAACAGAACTATGCCGCAGAGCTGGATGCGATCTATGCGGACCTTCTACAGGTGCTGGAGGGCTCACTGCTTCGTCAGAACCATGCCAACGACTACAACGCCATCATGGCGCTTGAGAACGAAATGGATCCGCTTCGCCTCTTCGGATACATGCGCACCTTCAATTCAAAGGAAATTGCGGACCGCATCAAGCTCGATCAGGGAGCCATGCAGGGACTGGTGACCCGGATGGAGGCGATGATCAGGCAGATCGATGGTGACTATGCACCCCTGAAGGAGGCATTTGCCTTTATGCTGACCGAGGATCCCCGTTTCAGGCAGGGACAGTATTTTATCCCGGCCAAGAAGTTTGTGATTCCGGCCGACTCGGCGAAGCTGGCCGACTGGGTGGTAGCGGAACAGTTTGAAGAAGCGCGTGTGGATGAGGTGCGTTTTGCTCTCACCGAACAGGTACTTTATAAGAACCTGCTGACTGTGATGGACCTGATGGGAACCAACGATTGGGAGCGTCCCATCTACTTCTCCACCACCGTATCGTCCGAGAACTACCTGAACCTG
>JAGLPR010000289.1 GCA_023137255.1 Bacteroidales bacterium
TCAATCTTATTCAGAGCAATGGTAATTTTGCGGTAGAGCTTATGAAACTCACATGTAAGGAGCTGGGTGAGGCAAACTCCTATATTACTGACATTGCGCAGAAGACTGTGAAAGAGAGGCTGGCTGAAATTCTTATCCAGCTGAATGAAGAGTTTGGTGAAGATTCACAGGGGGTGTTGAAAGTTTCTCTGACCCGGGAGGAGCTCTCCAACATTGTGGGTACGGCCACCGAATCCATTATTCGCTTACTTTCTGAATTTAAGTCCCTTGGCTATCTCGAACTAAGCGGTAGAAAAATAAAAATCCTGGACAGGCCAGGATTGAAGCATATTGCCAATATATAGCCGGACTTAGTCCACCAGCTTATTTACCACAATATGACCAAGCAGTCCCACGATAATTAACCCCAGGCTGATTCCAAGGTGTGTATTCGTCTGCACCTTGGTAAAAACCGCAATTCCCAGAATGATCACCCCGGCCAGTATAACCAGAAGTCCACTATTCTTCAATAAATCTTTTATCATAACTGCTGACTGTTTCGATTCCTCACAAATATATACAAAATATCAAAATAAAAAGTTCTGGCTATCTCTATATTTGCCAAGGTGTTCATAGGCATTGGCAGTCACCTCTCTTCCTCTGGGTGTTCGTTTGATATACCCTTCCTTGATCAGGAAGGGCTCATACACCTCTTCGATGGTCCCCGCCTCCTCGCCAACAGCTGTGGCTATGGTATTCAAACCCACCGGTCCACCCTGGAATTTATCAATAATGGTGGATAGTATCTTATTGTCCATTTCATCAAGTCCTGAACGATCTATATTCAGAGCATCAAGTCCATACTGTGTGATCTTCATATCAATCTTTCCATCTCCTTTTACCTGGGCAAAATCCCTGATTCTTCTTAACAACGCGTTGGCAATCCTTGGGGTTCCCCTGCTTCTGGAAGCAATCTCAACAGCAGCATCGTCATGGGTTTCCACTTTTAGAATACCCGAAGATCTTTTAACAATTCCTGTCAGCACCTCTGCATCATAATACTCCAGCAAAGATTTTATCCCGAACCTTGCCCTGAGGGGCCCTGTTAACAATCCAGACCTGGTGGTGGCACCGATAAGCGTAAAAGGTTGAAGCGTAAGCTGAACAGATCGGGCAGCCGGTCCCTTATCTATCATAATATCAATATAATAATCCTCCATGGCCGAATACAGGTACTCCTCTACAATGGGAGAGAGCCGGTGGATCTCATCGATAAACAACACATCCCCTTCTTCCAGTCCGGTTAACAATCCGGCAAGGTCGCCCGGTTTATCAAGCACCGGTCCGGAAGTAATCTTAATACCCACCTCCATCTCGTTGGCAATGATGTGGGCCAGCGTGGTTTTTCCCAGTCCCGGGGGACCATGAAGAAGCACGTGATCAAGAGCTTCATCGCGCAACCGGGCTGCTTCCACGAAGATTTTCAAATTCTTCACGATTTTTTCCTGACCATCAAAATCAGAAAAGACAGAGGGCCGAAGCCGGGATTCAATTTCCACCTCTTTGTCGGACAACTCCTTATCCCTGAATTCAAAATCCTCTTCCATGCTGTAATCAACGAATTAGTTTAACATCGCTCTCTGGAAGCTTGATTCTGACTCCGTTAATTCTCTGCTCCACATTTTGCTTATAGGTAACGGTCATCACCAGATTCCCCTCCTGATCATATTTCTTCCAGTTCTTCTCCCGGATACCCATCTGGTAGTATTGTTCCTCCTTAATAGCTCCGTTGGGATAATAATACTTGTGCCTTTTATCCGGATTTCCCTGTGAGTAGAAACCTTCATATTTCAATGTTCCGTCGTTGAAATAGTATTTCCATATCCCTTCGCGCAGACCGATAACATAACTGCCCCTCTCCTCATGATCTCCTACCTGGTAGATCCACTCACCATCTTTTTCTCCATTAATATAATCGCCTTTTGTGAGAATATTCCCATGCTCGTCATACTCCACAAATATACCATCCTCCCGGCCATTGAAATAACCCTCCTCTCTCCACCTGTTTCCGTCCGGATAAAACCAGTTCCAGGTTCCCCGGTACCTTCC
This sequence comes from Bacteroidales bacterium, assembly GCA_023137255.1. Taxonomy (GTDB): domain Bacteria; phylum Bacteroidota; class Bacteroidia; order Bacteroidales. The sequence continues at coordinate 2,089 of JAGLPR010000289.1, forward strand.
ACGTTCAAACTTTCCTTTTTGTTCAACTCCTCCTGACCGGAAGTTGAAGGTCCAGGTTCCGGAGCGCTGGTTATTCAGGTAGGTTCCTGTTGCCCTTGTCTCACCTGTTGTATATAAATCTTTCCACGCTCCTGATTTTCTTCCCTGCTCATCTATGATACCTTCCGATATAAGCTGTCCTAATTCATTATATAAATAGGCATTTTCAACCACTCCCGCAGTATCGAAAAATCTGTGTATGCCCAATGGAATGCCCTCTTTGTACCCCCCTGTAAAAATAAGCCTTCCCTCCTGGTCATAGGTGCTTTTCATATCGAGCAGCTCCTTCATGTCTTCGTCAATCTCCTCCATAATCTGTCCGCGCTCATAACGCATAGCCAACACCAGCTCTCCGTTCCCGTTAAATTCCCTGTAATATCCATGAAGCTGATCGTCAAGGTAGTGCTCCTCCTTTTTCATCTTTCCATTCTCAAAATACTCCCTGTGCGTACCCTGCTTTTTTCCCTCCACATCTCTCCTGTTCACACGTTCCCGGTCTACCACATAATTATCCTTGTACTGCACTACAGTAACAATCGTGCTGTCTTCAGAAAACTCCCTGGACAATCCCTGTTTCCTTCCATCTTTGAAAAAAATGATCAATTTTAGTTCACCCGTGGGGTGGTAGTAAAATGAATTGCCCTCTTTTTTTCCTCTTATATACAACTCTTTCGAAATCAGTGTAGGCTGACCGGGATTTTCGGGGTTGTTGTAGCTGTAACTCTTGGAAAAACCACTCTTCTCTCCGATTTTGTAACTGATCTCCTGGGTCAGCTCCCCAGTTTGATTGTAGAAGTTCCATATGCTGTCAAGAAGAAAATTGGTTCTTATTCCCTCCGATTTAATCACTCCCGTCACAAAATAGGTT
>JAGLPR010000029.1 GCA_023137255.1 Bacteroidales bacterium
AGAAGCGTTAAGCTGTTTATCAATGAGAATCAGGAGGCCTTCCGAAGCGATACCGGGCTGCATGTTTTCGTCATGAACCTCGATTCATCCTCCCTGGTACTAAAAATGGAAAGTGCCCTTGAGGAGAGGGATTGGACATTTGCACTTGAGTGGCCCGGTGAGGATCTTAGTAAAAAAGAACTGGCTCATATCCATGGTATCATGCTAAGTGGAGGGCCAAACAGGTATTTGCCCCCCCTTCATGTGCAGCAGTACAGTGGTTTCCTGGTCCGTTCCATTTTCCCGCAAATGCTTTTCGGACTGATCCTTCTGGTGCTCTCCGCATCGGCCTTGCTGTTTGCCTACAGTAGTCTGAAAAAGCAGCTTGCACTGAACAGGCTCAGGAACGATTTTGTCGCCAACATTAGTCACGAGTTGAAAACCCCGGTCTCCACGGTAAAGATCGCCCTGGAAGCTTTGCGTACCTTCGATTTACAAAAGGATCCAAAGGTATCGGGAGAATATCTGGAGATGGCATCCAGTGAACTGGAGCGACTGGAGCGACTGGTTGGGAAGGTACTTCATCACGAAGAGCTGAACAATCCTTTCCTGGTGCTTGAGAAGGAGCATTGCGATCTTGGCAATTTGGCCCGGGGGGTGTTACGAACCCTTGAAATTCCGATCCGGGAAACAGGTGCCAGGGTCACTGTCTCAGAGGAAGGAGGATCGTGCAGGGTACATGTGGACAAGGTTTATGTGGAAGGAATGATCATGAATCTCATCGACAACAGCCTGAAATATTCCGGGGATGGTCCTGAAATAATGATCAAGATTGAGTGTAACCAATCGGGTGCAACCCTGGATGTCCGTGACAACGGGCCGGGTATCCCCGATGAATTTAAAAATCAAGTGTTTGAAAAGTTTTTCCGTATCCCGTCAGGTGACAAACACAATGTGAAGGGATACGGACTGGGATTGAACTTTGCCTCCCAGGTAATGGAGCAGCATGGTGGTACCATCTCCTTCAGCAACCTGCCGGAAGGTGGTTGCCTTTTCACCCTTCAGTTTCCCGCAACAGAGGCATGAAAACGAAGATATTCTATATAGAGGACGAGCAATACCTGGGGAGGATCGTGAAAGAGACACTGGAGAATCAGGGCTATGAAGTGGTCTGGGAGACCGATGGGGCAAAGGTAATGAAACACTTGGAGAGCTTTTCTCCGGATGTATGTGTTCTGGATATCATGCTGCCCCACGTGGACGGATATGAATTGTGTCAGCAGATCAAAGCTCTGAAACCGGCCCTTCCGGTCATCTTCCTGACAGCCAAAACGGAAACGGCCGACCTGGTCAGGGGATTTGAAGCGGGAGGAACAGATTACATACGGAAACCCTTCAGCATCGAAGAGGTAATTGTGAGAATTGAGAACCAGCTTACGCTGGCCAACAACAATGGGCAAGCATCCGGCCCACCCAATGAGGAGATCCGGCTTGGCTTATACACTTACCACCCTTTGCGATACGAACTGATCTCTCCCGAGGGAACTCTCCGGCTGTCACAACGCGACAGCGAGATCCTCTCCCAACTGGCCACCTCGGTGAACCGGGTCATCGAACGCAAGCAGCTCCTGATGTCGGTGTGGGGCGACGACTCCTTTTTTAATTCCCGCAACCTGGATGTCTACATCCGCAAGATCAGGGAATACTTCAAACACGATCCCAACATCCGCATCCAGACCCTCAAGGGGAAAGGCTATCTTTTTCTCATCACTGAGAACTGAAACCCAGGACACTGACAATATGTCAATTCGGGTTCCTTGGCGCAATATTTGACCTAATTGGGACAAATTATTGAATCGCATTATTGAAGATAGATATGGCAAAGAAGTCGGAAAAGGCTGAAAAACAGCAAAATAAAAAGATTGAGGTAGAAGAGAATCTGAATGAAGAGCAGGTTCAGAGTGCATCTGAACAGGAAGAATCAGTGGATGAAGCTGCAGAAGAGGAGACGAAAGAGGAGACTAAGGAGCCCACAATGGAAGAAAAACTGGCAGAATTGCAGGATCGTTACCTGCGACTTTCTGCCGAATATGACAACTTCAGAAAAAGAACATTAAAGGAGAAAATCGATCTTCAGAAGAGTGCCAACGTAAATCTGCTGGATGCTCTGCTGCCGGTAGCCGATGATTTCGACCGCGCCATGCAGTCGGTGGAAGAGACCAAAGATATTGAAGCGGTCAAGGAGGGAATGAAACTGATCTCGGGAAAATTCCAGGGATTCCTTTCCCAGCAGGGTGTGAAAGAGATTGAGGCGGTAAATAAATCTTTCAATACCGATCTTCACGAGGCCATCACCAAAATCCCTGCCCCTTCCAAAAAGCTTAAGGGCAAGGTGGTGGATGTAATACAGAAAGGGTACTACCTCAACGAAAAAGTATTGAGGTTTTCGAAAGTAGTAATAGGAGAATAATACCCGGGAATTATAGAACAGATGGGGAAAAAAGATTTTTACGACATACTGGAAGTATCCAAGAGTGCTTCCCAGGACGAGATCAAGAAGGCGTACCGGAAGCAGGCGATCAAGTACCATCCGGACAAGAATCCGGGCGACAAGAAGGCGGAGGAGAGTTTCAAGGAGGCGGCTGAAGCATACGAGATTCTTTCTGATGCCCAGAAACGCCAGAAGTACGACCAGTTCGGCCATGCTGCATTTGAAAACGGAGGTGCAGGCGGTTTCCACGGTGGAATGACCATGGAGGATATCTTCTCCCAGTTTGGTGACATCTTCGGAGGTTTTGGCGGATTTGGCGGATTTGGCGGATTTGGTGGAGGTGGCGCCCGGGGAGGCGTTACCAGGGGCTCCAACCTGAGGGTAAAGGTGAAACTGAACCTGCAGGAGGTGGCCAATGGTGTGGAGAAGAAGATCAAGGTGAAAAAATATATCTCCTGTGATGCCTGCAGCGGATCGGGAGCCAAGAACGGGACCGCAAAAGATACCTGCTCCACGTGTCGTGGCAGCGGACAGGTAACCAGGGTGACCAATACTTTCCTGGGACAGATGCAAACCGCATCCACCTGTCCCTCCTGTCACGGTGAGGGGACTACCATCAGCCAGAAGTGCGAATCGTGCTACGGTGAGGGGATGGTGAAGAAAGAGGAGGTGATCAAAATCAACATTCCTGCTGGTGTGGCTGAGGGTATGCAGGTGAAAATGAGTGGCAAGGGGAACGCTGCCCGGCGTGGTGGAATAAACGGCGATCTGCTGGTGATTATCCAGGAAGAGAACCATCCGGAGCTCACCAGGGATGGCAGCGATTTGCTATACAACCTCCACCTGAGCATACCACAAGCGACTCTGGGTGCCACCGTGGAGATCCCCACCGTGGAAGGACGAGCCAAGATCAAGATCGAGTCAGGCACACAGCCTGGAAGAATCCTTCGCCTGAGGGGAAAAGGTGTACCTGAGGTCAACGGATACGGAAGGGGCGACCTGCTGGTACAGATCAATGTCTGGATCCCCAAAACTCTGGAAAAGGAGGAGAGGAAGATATTTGAAAAGATGGAACAATCGGATACCTTTACACCACGTCCCGACAAATCGGAAAACGGTTTTTTCAACCGGATGAAAAACTTCTTTGAATGAATCTTATTACTGCCAGCGCAGTTGTCAAGGACTTCAGCGGACACAGGGCATTGAACCAGGTGTCGATGGAGGTTCCCGAAGGCAGTGTTTACGGACTACTCGGACCCAACGGGGCCGGTAAGACCACGCTGCTTCGCATCATCAACCAGATCACAGCCCCCGACCAGGGCTCCATCCATTTTAACGGTCAGCCCATAGGTCCGGACCACCGGCCCATGATAGGTTATCTGCCGGAAGAGAGGGGCCTCTACAAGAAAATGAAAGTGGGTGAGCAGGCGCTCTACCTGGCACGGTTAAAAGGTCTCTCCAAACACGAGGCCATGCTTAGGCTGAAGGTTTGGTTTCAGAAATTTGAGATCGGGGCATGGTGGGACAAGAAGGTGGAAGAGCTCTCCAAGGGCATGGCACAGAAGGTGCAATTCATTACCACGGTACTGCACGAACCGAAGCTTCTTATTTTTGATGAGCCCTTCAGTGGTTTTGACCCCATCAATGTAAACCTCATAAAGCAGGAGATTCTGCAGATGAAGGAGCAGGGGGCCACCATTATTTTCTCCACCCACAACATGGCATCGGTGGAGGAGCTCTGTGACCACATCACCCTGATCAATGAATCGGAGGTGGTACTTCAGGGAAAAATGTCGGCAATCAGGGAGAAATACCGTGCCAACAAATACCTGGTATCCTTCCAGGGTAATCCGGAGAAACTGTCCAAAGGACTCGACCCGAGGTTTGAATTGCTTAAGCTGGAAGAGAACGGCATGGGCAGGCAGGCCACCATCCGCATCAACGAGGGAGAAGGATCGGGCAAGCTGATCCGAAACCTTGTGGAGATTACCGAGATCAAGTCTTTCCAGGAGATCCTGCCCGGCATGAACGATATTTTCATCCAGGTGGTGAACGACACCATTCAAAAGAAGGGATCCTGAGCCATGAGTAAAATATCACTGATCATCCAAAGGGAGTACCTGACCCGAATCAGGAAGAAATCATTTATCATCATGTCAGTGCTGGGACCACTGATCTTCGCAGCCTATGTACTGATCCCCATGTACTTTGCCACCCTTGAGGACAAGGAGGAGAAGACCATGGTGGTCATCGACGATTCCAAACTTTTCACTGAATACGGCCCTGAAGGGCCCGAATTTGTGATCGCCGGAACCGAATACCTGAAATTCCAGGTGGTTGAAGGGGTGCCTATTGAGACTTTCAGAGAGGGATTTGATGAGTCGGGCTACTACGGCATACTCTTTATTCCTTCCAATATCCTCGCTTCAGAATCCTCGCTGATCTACTCCACCAAACAGACTTCCATCGAAATCTCAGAGTACCTGGAACACTCCATGGATAGTGAGATCGAGCATCTGAAACTTGCCCAGCATGAAATAGAGGACATAGAGAGGATCCTGGCCGAAGTGGAAACCAGCATCAATGTTCGGAACATCAAGTGGACCAAAGACGGGAAAACACAGGAAAGCAATACCGGTGTGATCATGGGCATCGGGTATCTGGGCGGAATGATGATCTTCTTTTTTATCTTCTTCTTTGGATCGCAGGTAATGCGAGGGGTCATCGAAGAGAAGGTAAGCCGCATCATTGAAGTCATTGTGAGCTCGGTAAAACCATTCCAGCTGATGATGGGAAAGATCATAGGGGTGGGGCTCACCGGGCTGACCCAGTTTCTCATCTGGATGATCCTGTCAGCTGTGCTGATCACCGGTCTGAAAATGGCATTCTTCCCTGAACTGAACCGCACACCCACCGAACAGGTAGTGGCATCTGACCTCTTTGAACAGGGAGCAGGAGACCAGGGGACCGGGATCCAGGGGATCGTGACTCCTTCAGAAGAGATCCCGGAAGTGGGGGACCTGGATATGGCCCAGGAGATCTTTGCCTCCCTGAAATCGATCAATGCAGGGGTGATGATCGGTGCATTTCTCTTCTTCTTTATTTTCGGTTACCTGCTCTATGCAGCCATGTTTGCCGTCATCGGGTCGGCGGTAGATAACGAGACCGATACACAACAGCTGATCTTCCCGGTCATTCTGCCGCTTATCCTCGGCATGTATGTAATGATCAGCGCCATCAGCAACCCCGACAATTCACTGGCATTCTGGTTCAGTATCATCCCATTTACCTCGCCAGTGGTTATGATGGTGCGGATCCCCTTTGGCGTACCGTGGTGGCAGGTGGCTCTCTCCGCATCGTTGCTGGTGGGCACATTCCTGGGTATGACCTGGGTAGCCGGCAAGGCATACCGTACAGGGATTCTTATGTATGGGAAAAAGGCCAGTTACAAGGAAATCTGGAAGTGGCTGCGCTACAGCTCCTAACTTTACAGACTTTTAGCTTTCGACTATTATGATTACAGCGATCCTCGATTTTGGCACAAATACTTTCAACCTCCTGATTGCTGAACGCCGGAAACACGGTTTCAACATCCTGATCAGCAGCAAGCAACCGGTAAAGCTGGGACGCGGTGGGATTCAGGTAAACCGGATTACCCCCGACGCCTTTGAGCGCGGCTTCATAGCCATCAACAACCACATGGAAATCATCCGGAATTATGAGGTGGATGAGATCAGGGCCTTCGCCACCTCGGCCATCCGGAATGCAGCCAACGGAGAAGAGTTTACCGAAGAGGTTTACCGGCGTTTCGGATTCCGGGTCAGGATCATCCCGGGTGATAGGGAAGCTGAATTGATCTACAAGGGAGTGCGCCAGGCGGTCTCCATCGGTGAGGAAAATGAAATGATACTGGATATCGGAGGTGGTAGCATAGAGTTTATCATATGCAATAATCGGGGCATCGTCTGGAAACAGAGTTTTGAACTGGGGATGGCTCGGATTCTGGAACGGTTCAGCCTTTCGGACCCCATGACCTCTGAGGAGGTAAGAGCGCTGGAAAACTATTTCAGGCAGGAACTGGCTCCCTTGCGGGAGGTGGTCAGAAAGGAAAGGCCTCGTTCCCTGATCGGTGCCTCAGGCTCTTTTGATACTTTCCAGGCCCTTATCAGACACCGCAAAGGGCTGGAATCTGACCGGTATTTCGGCAGGGAGATTTCACTCAGGGATTACAACAAACTGCACAAAATACTGGTTCGCTCCTCGCGGGAGGAACGCATGGCCATGCCCGGCATGGAGCCGGTACGGGTGGAGATGATTGTGGCCGCCACGATTTTTGTTAGTTTTGTGTTACGTGACTGCAATATCAGCCACCTTCACCACTCAGAATTCGCCCTCAAAGAGGGGGTCATCTCCGAACTGGTGGGAATCTGAATCCCAAAGCATTGAACATGGCACATATCCTGGTTATAGACGACGAAAAAAGCATCCGCAATACCCTCAAGGAGATCCTTGAGTATGAAAAATTCACGGTGGACCTGGCGGAGCATGGTGTCGAAGGACTGGAAAAGTACCAGAAAGGAAAATATGATATTGTATTGTGCGATATCAAGATGCCCGAAATGGACGGGCTCGAGGTGCTGGAGAAAATTTTCGAGGAGGAGGGAGATGCCCAGGTGATCATGATCTCGGG
>JAGLPR010000290.1 GCA_023137255.1 Bacteroidales bacterium
GAGATATGGGATAAGACCACCCTGTCTCCTTCCTGCAAACCCTCTACTACCTCCACATATTCATCCGTCCTGAGTCCGGTCCGGATGCTGGTCTTTATGGCCGTACCATCCGATAAAACATATACCTGGTGTTCGTTGCCGCGTCCAATGGCCGGCCCGTTGGATATTCTCAAAACACTGTCCCGTTCCACCATCACAATCTCCAGGTTCACGGTCAGGTTGGGCCTCAGTTTAAAATGGCTGCTCTCCTGCAGGTTGACATCAAATTCAATTTTCCTGTCCCGAATCACAGGATTCACTGTACCCACCACGCCGGACAGCATCTCATTGTCAAGGGCCACATACACTTTGTTCCCTGTCTTAAGCTGCTCCGAATAGTCATCTTCCACCTTTCCCTGGATCTTAAAGTTGGTCAGGTCCGACATCTCAATCAGCAACCTGTCTGTATTCACCTTTTCGCCCACCTTGCCTCTGATGGAGAGGATGATGCCTGCAGAAGGTGCCCGGATAATCATTTTACTAAGTGCATCCTCTTTCACAGCCAGCCCCTTCTCCTGCATATCGATCTGAAGCCTCAATCCCTCTTCATCAGCTTCCAGCTGCTGCAGTTTGATGGAGTTCTTCTCCTTCAGCATCACCAGGTCCCGTTCGGCCAGCTCAAGCTCCTGCTTGGTTTTTTCAAATTTGGCGGGTGAGATCCCTCCCACCTCTAAAAGCTGCTCCTCATCGGCCAGTTCAGATTTCAATGAAGCGATACGCAGATTTTTCACCTGCACGTTGTAATCCAGGTCCACCTTGGTACTCCTGGCATTCAAGCGGTTCTTCCTGAGAGAGTTCTGTTTCACCTCCAGCTGATCATGGATGTTCTCTATTTCCACCTGTATGGGAGAGGGATCCAGGATGATAATCGGTTCACCCCTATTTACATGGCTTCCGGCCTCCTGGAGGATCTCCTTGATGATGCTGGAAGCGGGACTCAGGATAATCACCTCACTCTGGGGCTCCACGATCCCTTCCCCTGGAAAAGACTTAACTACCTTTCCGGTCTCCACACTTGCAATCCTAATCTCACCACTCTGGGAAGAATCGTTATTGAAAGGAATGAAGACTATCACCACGATGGCGGTCATCAGTAAAAGGGGTATACCTATATAGATTCCGTTGCGAATTCGAGACATTTTTGAAAAATTGTTGCGTGCTGAAAATATCGGATCGCAAGTTATAAAACATATGGAGAATAGGAAAGAGGGAAAGCAAGGAAAATCAGGCTTTTCTAAGGGTAGCTGAATGAATGAAACGCTTTCTGTTGAAAATAAAGACCAACAGAAAGATTCCCAGCACAATACCGGCGAAGAGGATGATTCTGCCCGGCAGCTCCGGGGTCACCCCCAGCCAGGTAGTGATTCCAGTATTGTCATGCCCTCTTCCCGGTAACAAAAGCAGATCATTGTTCAGGGCTATCAGGCTCTCTTCCAGTCCAAACCACTGCAACAAAATACCGGTCACCAACAGCTGTATGCTCAATGCCATCCATACCATGGCGGCAGCACCCTTTCTGTTCCGGTGGCTCCATTTGTGGGCCAGGACCATGTTCACATGGAATTTATGGAAGATCAGCATCACAAAGACCGAAAGGAAGAGGGCCCTGAACAGGCTGGAAACCCAGAAATGGTACCAGAAGAACATGGGGCCCCGTACGGCCACTACCCCCATTACCACTATCATAATTAACACCTTCGGGGCCATCAAAGAAACCACTATCTCGGCAGATTTCCTGCGGTTGCCCATCACCATGGTCAGGAACACCACCGGGAGCAGTCCCAATGATCCCAGGACCACCGGAACCAGCCAGGAGGTAAAAGAGGATATGATCACCCCTCCAAACAGAAAGAGTATAAGCAGGGCCATTGCCAGGCGGGGAATGCTGTGCCATGCGTTCATGTCACTGACCTTATGTGGCCTGAACAGTGCATCAAAATAGAGTGAACCTGCAAATTTCCTGTAGCCTCGATCCCTGATGAACCGGGGAATTCCCATGATTAGAATAAACAGCAGGATCACCGTAACCACCCTTGCCCACCTCACTGCCCTGTCGGTCTGTCCCGCTACCCTGGTGCCGGTCAGCAGCTCCTCTAAATCCATTCCCGGGGGATTCGGGTAAGCTTGATACTTCTCCTGATGGTACACGACAGTTGCCCTGAACTGTCCCATGGCCAGTTTATAGCTGGTGGACGATTGCATATCGCCTGTGTCGATCCATCTGTAGTAGTGCATAAAATAGTTGGTGTAGTAATCGAGCAGCCTCAACAGCTCAATTCTATACTCCAACGACGAAATCAGTCTGTCATACTCCTCTAAATTAGTGGTAGCAGTATCGCGGGAATGCAAAAGCAGATCTCTTTGGAGACTGGCCTCTTTAACTGCCCGGATCCCTCCATCCACCACCTCCCGGAAGTTTGACTTTGAATCATAGTAAATATGGCTTAGCTCCACGCTGGAGCCATAGAACCCATAGCTGGCCGTATCAAGTGCAGAAGCGGTCCCGGGCAATTCGGAAAGCTCCCTTTCATGAAAGCTGATTATCGGAAATCCGTCGGTACTGCGGGAAGCAAAATAGCCGGTGATAAGACCGGCCATCAGGATAAGAATAGATATCAGGGCGTTTCGGGTGATCACATTTCAACCTGTTTGGAGATGGCCGACCGGATGGGATTGAGTACTCGTTGGAGCATCCGTTTCTTATCGGTCAGTATCTCTGCATTTCCCTGCATATTCTGACTAAAATGGAGGTCTTTGTTATAGTAAGTGCGGAGCCCTGAAGGGAACTCTACCTCCACTGTATAGAAATCATCGTCAGGAACCTCGGATATATTGCTCACATAGCCTTTGACCATGCCGTATTCAAGGTGAGGATAGTTGTCGAACTGGATGTTTACCTGGTCATTGATTTTGACCTTTCCAGCTCCTTCGAGAGGCAGACTGATCTTCCCAAGCAGAGAACCCGATTCAGCGGGAATAATGGTTAATACCTTCTCACCCGCCTTCACGTTCTGATTTTCACTCCAGAAGCGGGTGAAGGTCACGGACCCACTCACCGGGGCCACCAGAAGGAAATTCTGCTCCCAGGAGGTAATGGAGGCTTTCAAGTTGTTGAATGACTCTTCCAGGGCACTGATCATCCCCGAATTCTCCTCCTGCTGCTTCAGTTCCAGGTCCACTATCTGGTTCTCTGTCCTGGCGATGCTGATGTTGTTCTCCGCCATCAGACTAATGATCTCCTGGCGCTTGTTTCTTTCTATGAGCATCTCCGAACGCGACTCCTCCAGGTCAGAAGTAGAGATCACGCCCTCTTCAAAGAGGGTAGCGTCTCTGTTGAACTGGCGAAGTGCCAGGTCATACGCTTGCTGCTGGATAGAAGCCCTTTCCGATAAACTTTGGGTATACACCTGCTGTTTTTCAAGTTCGCTTCGTGCAGTAACAATCTTCCGTTGGTGGTAATCGATCCTTATGAACTCCATGTAATCGCGGTACACTTTCAGGAAAATGGAGTAACCGGACTGAATGACTCCCAGACTCACATTTTTCAGTTCGGGAAGATCTTCCGTGATCTCCTCCATGGCTATGGAATCAAGAAATCCCAGGCTGCTCTTTAACTGAACCACATCGTCATACACGGCGGGATTCTCCAGCATGGCCAGCACATCCCCGTCATTGACTGCCTGGTTATTATTCACAAAAAGTCGCACAATCTTGCCCGTGGCCCTTGCTTTCAGATCCGCGGGAGGATTCACCGAAGTCACCACAATCCTCGCCTTTTTAGTATCGGGATACTTGAATACCCAGCTGCCGAGCAGAAGCAGGGCCAGTAAAAAGAGAAAAAGAATAACTCCGTTCCGGATAAGCCATCCGGGGACCCGTCCCAGCATATCTTCCACCTCATTTCTCTGAAGTTCAACTCTTCGGGCAGATCCTTCTTCGGGCATGATTTCTCAGATTAGTCAGGGCTAATATAGCAAAAATGGCCATCATATTCCCGGTAGAATCATTTCATTATATTTGGGCAAAATCAAATCACCATGATCGTGAGAACCCTAACAGGCTCTGGCCTGATGTGCTGTATCTTCTTTTTTTCCACCCTGTCGTGCCACCGAAATACGCCCGGTTTTACAGA
>JAGLPR010000291.1 GCA_023137255.1 Bacteroidales bacterium
ACGTGGCTGAAAGGGATCTCTGATGAGGAAGGCAGGGTATTTGAAAACACCCCCAACAAGCTCTACCGCAACCTGGGTGACGGCTCCTTTGAGGAGGTCTCGGTAAAGGCCGGTGTAGACGACCGGCACTGGAGCATGGCCGCCGGTCCCGTAGATATCGACGGGGATGGGGACCAGGACCTGTTCCTTCTGAATTATGGTCCAAATCGTTTCTATCTGAATAATGGTAACGGAACCTTTACCGATGTAGCCGGCCAACTGGGCCTGGTGGGGCCTGACAGCCTGAACGGATTTGAGAAGTGGAGCGTGGGTGTATCCTTCTGGGATTACAACCGCGACGGACGACTGGATGCTTTTGTGGGAAACTTCCTTGCATTTGATCCGGAATATGTCTCCCCAACCATGCCCGCTTTGATGCCCCATCCATCGGAGTATGCTGGACAGGCTTCACTCATGTACCGGCAGCAGCGCGACGGAACATTTAAAGAGGTGACCGGTTCACTGGGACTCCTTTATCCCGATTCAAAATGCATGGGTCTCACTGTTTATGATTATGACCGTGACGGGGACCTGGATATGTTCCAGGGCAATGACCACCAGGCAAACTTCATGTTCCGGAACGATGAGGGTTCATTTAGCGAAGTGGGTGTGGAGATCGGCGTGGCGGTGAACAGTCACGGCCAGACCACCGGTTCCATGCATGGGGCCATAGGAGATGTGGATGGCGACGGACTGACCGATCTGCTGGTTCCCGACCTGAGGTATGGTGCTCTCTACCGCAACCTGGGCAACGGAACTTTTGAGGATATTACAGAACAGAGCGGCATTGCTGCTGCATTCGGCGGGAAGGGTCAATGGGCCTCTGCCCTCTTTGATTATGACAACGACGGTGACCCGGATCTCTTTTCTGCCAACGGAAACGGTGAGGAGCTGATTCTGCAGTATCCCCTGTTGATGGAAAACGACGGAAATGGGCATTTCACCGATGTGGGCCGGAAAGCGAGTCCCTATTTTAGAGAAAAACGTTCCGGCAGGGCAGCCGCTACCTGGGACTATGACAACGACGGGGACCTGGACATCATTGTTTCACATGTGGATCTGAAAGCAAAATCAGTGTTACTTCGGAACAACTGTAACAATGGCAACCACTGGCTTGGCCTGACACTTGAGGGCCGTGATGGTCCCGCTACTGCCATAGGGGCCACAGTAGTGGTTCACCAAAAGAACAGGAGTGCTGTATTTGTAAACCAGTGGACCACTACCTACCTCTCCGCCAGCGATCCCAGGCTACATATAGGCTTGGGAAAAGATCCGGTCATCGAAAGGATCGAGATCATCTGGTCGGATGGCTCCCGGGAGGTCTACCCCGGACCAGCAACAGACAGGTACCTCACTTTCCGTCAGGGATACGGCATTGTGGAATGAAACCACAAATCTGTTAATTTTCGTTAAAACACAGCATCTTTTGAACATTTGAAGAATAATAAGGGTACAACTTTACTATATTTAAACCCCAAAACTAAGACTGCTACTATGAAACCTACACTTTTGGCATTTGTGTTTGCTTTCTCTCTCTACCTTACCGGATGCCAGGTGCCTGATAAAAAAGGTACAACCACACCCCAGAATCAGGCTTCAGTGCCTGAGAACAACGGCGACTTTTTCCAGAAGATTTCACCGGATAACGGCGTTCTTTTCAAACATACAGTTGGCGACCACCACATGGACAATCTGGTGGAAACTGTAGGCGGGGGCGCAGTGTTCCTGGACTACGACAAGGACGGGTACCTGGACCTCTATATGAGCAACGGTTCGTATACGGAAGGATTAAGTGAGGGAGAGCATTCTGAAGAAGAACACACCAACCAGTTATTCAGGAACAAAGGGGACGGAACCTTTGAAGAGGTAACCCAAAAAGCGGGGGTGGGCCACACCGGATACGGCATGGGAATGACCGTAGGCGATATCAACAACGACGGATACCCCGAGATCTATATCACCAACTTCGGACCCAATGTGCTTTACCTGAATAACGGCAACGGCACCTTTACTGATATCAGCAAGAAAGCGGGGGTGGCAGGAGAGCAATGCAGTGTGGGCGCTGTATGGTTCGATTATGACAACGACGGCCTGCTTGACCTCTATGTGGGAAACTATATCAAATATGACCCGGATTACGGCTACTTCTATGCACCGGATGGTTTTCCCGGTCCAATGGCCTATGACGGTCAGCTCGACTACCTCTACCACAACCTGGGCGACGGACAATTTGAAGATGTAACCGAAGCCATGGGAATCTCCAATCCAGACGGAAGAGCCATGGGTGTGGGTGCGGCTGACTTCGATGGCGATGGATGGGTCGATATCTTCGTGGCCAACGACCACATGGTCAACAACATCTATCACAACCTGGAAGGCAAGGGTTTCGTGGATCACGGAACCAAAACCGGGATGGCCTTTAACCAGGCCGGCGAGGCCACCATCAGCATGTCGGTAGACTTTGCCGACTACAACGGAGATGGTCTGATTGATGTATTTATGTCCGACGATACCTACTGTTCCCTGTATCAGAACCAGGGTGGCGGGGTGTTCAGAGACATGGCCTATCAGTCAGGGATATCTATGGCTGCAGCCCAGCATGTGGGGTGGTCCTCTTCGTTCATCGATTACAACAATAACGGCTTAGTGGACCTGTTCAAGGTGAACGGTGAGCTGAAACATCTCTATGGACAAGAGGATCAGATTTTTGAAAACATGGACGGGGAGAAGTTCGAAGATATTTCCGTGAACCTGGGAGCCTATTTCCAGGAAGAGAATGTGGGACGGGGAGCCTGTTTTGGCGACTATGACAACGACGGGGACCTGGATGCATATATTGTGAACCTGGACGATTACGGGGTGTTCCTCCGAAACAACCGTGGTAACGAAAATAACTGGATCACTTTTCACCTGGTGGGAACAGAAAGCAACCGGGATGCCATTGGCGCCCTGGTGAAAATATCTGCAGGTGGCAAGCAGCAGGTGGGTGTCAGAAGAAGCACCACCGGTTACCTCTCCCAGAACGACCACCGGATGCATTTTGGCATTGCCGATGCCACTCTTGTTGATTTTGTGGAAATTAAATGGCCCTCCGGGAGAGTACAACTCCTGGAAAATCTGGAAGCCAACCAAATACTTACC
>JAGLPR010000292.1 GCA_023137255.1 Bacteroidales bacterium
CTCCTGTCGTGCAGTAACAACTCTTATGAAGGAAAGATAGTGGCGGTGGAGCTTGCAGGTGAAGCAGGTTTGTCCGATGGGGCCCGACTGCTTCTTTTCGATCCGGAAAATCCGGATAAAGAGGCCCGGGTCATTCTTAGTGATTTTGAAAGTGCATCGGCACCTTCCCTTTCACACGAAGGACGTTACCTCTACTTCCAGGGAAAAGAGGAGAGCGGGAATCCCTGGCAGATATGGATGCTCGATCTGCAAAAGAACGCTGTTACAAAGATTACGGATCTTCCTGAGAACTGTACCGAACCGACCTCCCTGCCGGATGGCACCGTGGTTTTCAGCCGCGAAAGCGAAATCAAAGGTGCCGTGGTCAATGATCTCTGGAAAATCCACATGGATGGATGCTGCCTGACCAGGATCACCTTTGATCCATCAAAAAATCTTTATGCCAGTGTGCTACTGGAGGGCCGCGTGCTCTACTCCAGCAGTCAGCAATACCCCGAAACTCAGGAAGCTGTTCTAATGGTAATGCGTCCTGATGGGACAAAATCGGAGATCTACTCCTATGGGTGTTGCGGTCTGCATCCCTCAAGCGGGGGCGCTGAATCCAAAGACGGCTATATCTATTTTATCAGTGGCCAGGGAGAGTTGTCCCGGGTGTTGCACAGACGTCCCCTTCATACCTTTGAGAATCTCTCTGAAGCAGTGGAGGGTAATTTTGCTTCGGTAATCCCATGTGAAGATGGAACCTGCCTGGTCTCCTACCGGCCTTCGGATAACGAAACTTTTGGACTTTACCGATTCGAACCCTGTTCAGGAAAGAATCCCTCCCCTCTCTTTGAGAGTACAGGTCACCTCACCGATCCGGTCGCAATCGCTGCCATGGAAGTTCGTCCCAGAATCCTTCCCAGTCCGGTAGACCCTGCAAAACCCACTGCAATACTGATGTCGCAGGATATCAACCACTCAATGCTGCCGGTTAACGAGGGGCTCACCGGAGATTCACTGGCCGACCGGATCAGGATCTCTACACTGGATGGAGAACTGGCAGTTGTAGAGGCCAAAGAAGATGGCTCCTTTTACCTGAAAATGGATGCGGATGTTCCTGTTCGCATTGAAACACTCAACAGCCAGGGAGAAACAGTCAGGGGTCCTTCAGGCTGGATCTACCTGAGGCCCAACGAACGAAGGGCATGCACCGGGTGCCATGCCGATCCCGAACTGTCGCCCAAGAACCTCCAGCCACTGGCTGTGAAAGAGGACCCCGTAGTATTGTCTGCTGAGAAGAAGGAAACAAGTCAATAAGAAGAAGAATCAATATGATACGAATCAAATCCATACTTATTTTCGGATCCATTGCCTTAGTGATTGCTGTAGGTTTGATCATTGGTCACCGGGCAGCAAGGGCACATGTGAAGTATATGACCGCAGTGGATGACCATCCAATCACCTGCTGGAACTGCCACGTCTATACCCAGAAGGATAATTTCATCGCCAAAATGATGAATGAGACCTACGTCTCGCCTTATAATCTGACCATTTCGCAGGATGGGAACACCCTTTACGTGGTGGGCCAGGAGTCCAACGAAGTGGTGTTGGTCGATCCGGCTTCGGAAAGGGTGATTGATAAAATAGCGGTGGGTGAACGTCCCCATACCATCATACTTAGCAAAGATGAGCAAACCGCTTATGTGAGCAACCAATGGGCCGATAACATCTACCTTATCGACCTGGGAAACAAGCAGGTTTTTGATACACTTACCGGGGGTTCAGGTCCTGCAGGCATGGTCCTTAGTCAGGAGGAAGATTACCTCTGGTGTGTAAACTCGTACTCATCGGACATCTCGGTATTCGATCTGGATACACATAAAGAGCGGCGAAGACTGAAGGCTGGAAACAATCCGGTTTCAGCTGCCTTAGCACCCGACGGAAGCGAACTCTATGTTTCCAGCCGGCGCAGTATCCCTGTCCCCCATATGACCTCTCCCATTACCGAAATGACGGTAGCCGGCACTAAATACCAGCGTGTTACGGACCGCAAAATGTGGAAGGATGCCTACATTATGGAGAATGTCAGGGTAACTCCCTCGGGCGACCTGGCCATCTCCACCCTGATCCGGCCCAAGAACCTAATCCCGGCAGTTCAGATCGAACGGGGATGGATGATGACTCACGGCATCGGAATCATTGAACGTAAGGAAAATGGCAGGATGATCCAGTTGATTCTGGACGAACCCAACGCCTATTATGCCGACCCGTTCGGACTGGTTATCTCTCCCGACGGCAAACGTGCCTACGTTTCTCACAGCGGGGTAAATATGATCACTGCCATCGACCTGGACGAGATACGAAAACTGCTGGAGGAATCGACCGATGAGCAGCTGGCCATTTATGCCAACCACCTGGGCATCAGCAGCCGCTATGTGATTGGACGGATCCCCACCGGGGCCAATCCCAAGGGAATGGTGCTTTCACCCGACGGAAGCAAACTCTATGTGGCCGAGCGGCTGAATGACCGGATTGCCATCATTAATACCCAAACCCTGGTCACCGAGAAGACCATCGGGCTGGAGGGCCCCAAACGGCGCACAGTGGCACGCCATGGTCGCCAGGTTCTGACCAATGCCAAGGGCACTTTCCAGAACCAGTATGCCTGCTACACCTGTCACCCCGACGTCCATGAAGACGGGCTGGTCTACAACATGGCCGGGACAGACATGGGGCGTAACCTGGCCAATGTGCAAACCCTGAGGGATATCGGTGACATTCCCCCTTACAAGTGGAACGGAAAGAATCAGACCATTTACAAACAGGACGGCATGCGCTTCTCCACCATCCTCACCCGTTCCGAAGCCTTTTCACACAAGGAACTGGATGCCCTGGTGGCTTACATCATCACCGGGAACAAGAACCCGCCCAACCTGAGGTTCAATCCCAATGGTGAACTGACCGCCGCACAGGAACGGGGTAAGGAGGTTTTCTATCGCGATTTCGATAATTTCGGAAACGAAATCCCCGTGGAAAATCGCTGCTATACCTGTCACCCACCCCCCTATTTCACCAACCTGGAGATGACCGATGTGGGAACACTGGCTGACTCGGACGACCCCATGAAGTTCGATGTTCCCCAGCTGAACAATATCTATGAATCGGCACCCTACCTGCACGACGGAAAAGCACCCACCCTGGAGGAGATTTGGACCATGTTCAATGACGACGACGAACACGGAGTGGCCAACGACATGATGAAGGATCAGTTAAACGACTTGGTGGAGTATCTTAAATCCATCGGGGATGCAAAAAATTACATGGACGAAGCTATGGTTTATGAAGCCTCAGTTTCCAAAAAGAATAGGAGCAAAAAATGAAAAAAACTTGGATCATTGCAGGCCTCGGCCTGCTCATGACACTGATGCTGCAGGCTACCGAGCCTGACGGAAAGAAAACAAGTACCATGCCCGAATATGGGAAATGGGAGACCTTTACCACCAAGAACGGACTGCCTGCCAACAAGATCTATTGCGTGAGAGCAGATGGAGACAGGGTATGGATCGGGACCAGTCACGGACTGGTACTGTATGAAAACGATGAGTTCAGAACCTTTACCGTAGAGGACGGACTGGCCCACCCGGGTGTACTTTCCCTCGACGTGAGCGAACTGACAGGCGATGTGTGGATCGGCACCCTGGGCGGCATGAACCGATATTCAGGTGGACAATTCACTACCTTCACCCAGTTCAACAGCGGATTGGCCAACGATGTGATTTACTCAGTGGTATGTGATGGCAAAGATGTATGGTGTGCTACCGGCGGTGGTGCAGGACATTATAATACCTACACTGAGGAGTGGGCCATCTATACCGAACGCAACGCCCCCATGCACGAACCCTGGACCTACAGCGTTTGTGCCGGCGACAACAAAGTTTTTATTGCTGCCTGGGGTGGCGGGGTCATCGAGTACCAGAACGAGACCGGGAGTTTCAGGGATTATATTGATCCCGACGGAGAAATGGAGATCGACCTCTTCCCGGACGATGGTGTGGTACATGACATCACCACTGCAGTCTCACATGCCAACGGGATCCTCTGGGTGGCCACCTATTTTGGTTTGAGCCGATACGACGGTACTCACTGGAAAGGTTACTTTGACCACGACAGCGGACTGTCCAGTAATTTTATAAATTTTGTGAAAGCCAATGGAGATGTGGCCTTTTTCTGTACCGACGAAGGGCTAACCAGTTTCAACAGCGAAGAGTGGATCACCTACAAGACAACAGAAACGGGTGGAGAGCGTGTCTACTGGAAGGATGGAAACAGTTCCACCAAAACCGATGCCACCGGGATCGCCCACAATTTCACCATCGGGGTGGACTTCCAGGGGGATCATATCTGGGTAGCCACCTCCTATGGTCTTAGCAGAGGAACAAGAATCAACTGATAAGGTAAAAGGACAACAGAAATAGAAAATACCAACTGAGATGAGAAATCTGAAAAATTTACACCTGGCAGCGATCCTTGCTATTGCAGCGCTGATGTTGTTGCTGCCGGTTCAGGATGCATCCGCACAATCCAAGGATAAGGATGACAACTACGGCAATACTCCCAGTGAGATGCTTCCTTACGGTAACTACCAGGATGCCTACATCTACCATTTCCATGAGCCCCAACTCTTTACCGGGGCGGGACGGGAAAAGAAAGAGCCGACCGGACTCACAGAGGTCCGCATCGGAGTGCTGGCCCCTCTTTCCGGAAATGTAATGGCCCCACAGGGCAACCAGATGCTTCAGGGAGCTATGCTGGCAGCCGAAGAGGCCAATGCCCTGGGAGGATATAAAGGTCTACCCTTTAAGATCATGCCCCACAACGATGTGGGCCTCTGGGGTGCCGCAGCCAACGAAGTGGTGAAAATGAGCGACGAAGGTGCCTGGGCTATACTTGGTACCATCGACGATGTGAACTCCCATGTGGCCATCAGGGTGGCACTGAAACTGGAAATCCCGGTGGTTAACTGCGGCGATCCCGATCCCACCTTTACAGAAACCAATATTCCCTGGGTGATCAGGGTGATTGGCGACGACCGCCAGAGCTCTTACGCCCTGGTGGACTACATCCACCGGCAGAAAGAGCACAAACGCGTGGCGGTGCTGCGTGCCAACAACCGATACGGCCGTGTAGGAGTCATGGAGTTCAGGGATGCGGCACTACGGATCGGATATCCATTGGTACTTGAAATACGACACAACGACGGAGAGACCAGTTTTACTTCCCAGCTCGAAAGGGTTCGCAACTCCAATCCCGATGCCGTACTGCTCTGGGGAAACGCGCTTGAGATGGGGCTGATTGTCAACCAGATGAAGGAGATGGGAATGGACTACCCCATTTATGCATCGGACCGTTCAGTAAATCCGCTATTCATCGAGATTGCAGGTGAAAATGCCAACGGAATCATCACCACTTGCCAGTACAATCCAAAAGGAGATTCTCCCAAACTGAAAGCGTTCCAGGAAAACTATAAGAAACAATTTGGAATCGAACCAGATGTATTTGCAGCCCATGCCTATGATGGGATGAATATGATTATTCAGTCAATTCATATGGTTGGCATGAACAAAGCACTGATCCGGGATAAACTGACCGACCTGAAAACCTTTCAGGGCTATGAAGGAATTACCGGGGAAATTTTCCTGGATCCCGCCTGGAACGACATTGGCCGCATCTGGATGGCTGAGATCAAAGACGGGGATTATATCTTCTCCCCGGCAATCTGGAAATACGAATAGCACTACCACAGATAAACCTATAAAGAGATGGAAACAGATTCGTGTAGTATAGATTTCAAGATAGACCACAACGACCCGGAACTGGTCAGCAAAGCTTCCAGGCCTGAAGGAACCATTGTGAATGTAAACGGTATCAAAATTGGGGGAAAAGCCATTGTGATTATGGCCGGACCATGTGCAGTGGAGAGTGAGGAGCAGCTTTCTGAAACAGCCAGACAAGTAAAAGCCGGCGGAGCTTCTCTTCTGAGGGGTGGTGCATTTAAGCCCAGAACCTCACCATACAGCTTCCAGGGACTTGGCAAAGAGGGGCTGGAGATGCTGTCAAGGGCGCGGGAAGCAACCGGATTGTCGGTGGTCTCCGAAGTAATGGATACCCGGCAGGTAGAGACAGTGTCAAACCATGCTGACATCCTGCAGATCGGCTCCAGGAATATGCAGAACTTCCCCCTGTTGAAAGAGGCGGGAAATACCTCCATGCCTATTCTGCTGAAGCGTGGCATGATGGCAACCATCGAGGAATATCTCAACGCAGCAGAGTATGTGCTTTCACAAGGAAATCCCAATGTGATACTCTGTGAAAGAGGCATTCGTACCTTTGAACCTTCTACCAGGTATACGCTGGACCTGAATGCGATTCCCATACTGAAGCAGCGAACTCACCTTCCTGTGCTTGTGGATCCAAGCCACGGAACCGGACTGCGTTCACTGGTCCCCACCATGGCCAAAGCTTCCATTGCGGCCGGAGCTGACGGTCTGCTTATGGAAGTTCATTACCGTCCCGAAGAGGCACTCTGCGACGGATCGCAGTCCCTCCACCCGGAAGAGTTTAACACCTTAATGTATGAGCTTGAGAAGGTGGCCCAAGCAGTTGGGCGCCATATCTACCATTCATAAATCTGCCTGGCGTTGACCCGGCTTGCTCCATACTTTCTTTTGCTGGCACTCTCCCTGCCATTCAAAGGTGTGTCGCAGGATCAGACAGAAAATCAATCCATTGCCATCGGTCTGCTTCTCCCCGACAGATCACAAACAGATCTGCACCGTGCCGCTGAGATGGCTATTGAAGAGGCCAATGAGGAGGGAGGTTATAATCAACGGAATTTTAAACTGGTGATCCGCACCGCTGAAGGCCCCTGGGGTGCAGGATCCAAGGAGTCGGTCAGCCTTGTATACGATGACCATGTTTGTGTCATCATAGGATCGCTGGATGGACGGAACGGGCACCTGGCCGAACAGGTGGCTACCAAATCTCACCTGACCTACATCGAAACTTTCGCCACCGAACCCACCCTTTCCCAGGCGTTTGTTCCCTGGTTCATGCGTGTGGTCCCCAACGACAAT
The DNA here is from genome assembly GCA_023137255.1 of Bacteroidales bacterium. GTDB lineage: Bacteria > Bacteroidota > Bacteroidia > Bacteroidales. The sequence continues at coordinate 7,116 of JAGLPR010000292.1, forward strand.
CAGCAATCCGAAGCGATCCTGGAGTGCATCAGGCAAAACGGAGGAGGACGAATCGCTATCCTCTCCACAGAGAATTATGATACCAGATATGCCGTCAGGAGCCTCACAAAAACAGTAGCCCGGGAGACAGGCTGTGCCCCCCTGGTAATCAATGTGGATTCCCTTGGTTTTCATCAGCGAAAGATCACCGAAAAGATCCTCAGCAGCAAAATAGATCACCTGATCGTTCCTTTTGATGCTGAAATGCTCAGTGATCTTATGGTGGTACTTGGAGAATTGATGCCATCGCTTAAGATTTACGGAACACTCCACTTTACCATGGGAGCAGAGAGCAGGAAGATTCCCTGGAGCCAGTACGAAGGTATCAGCATGATTGGTCCGGTTTACAATGTTATCGGCACCGGCACCACCCTCCCTGACAGCAGATCAGCCTATTTATACGACGCTGTAAACTTGGTGATCCTTGCCATTCGCAGAACCGGAACGGGACACGAAGCCATTACAGAATACCTTTCCCGGATGGAGCACCATGAAGGCATCACCGGTCCGATCTCTTTTGACGAGCTAGGCAACCGGAAGAGCAAACCGGTCATGGTCAGGATCGAACAGGGCCAGCCCATAATCCTTGAAACACCATAACACCAAAACACCTCTACCATGCAAACCAAACTACCCCGATCACTCTCCATGGCGCTTTTCACTGCGCTAACCCTATTTATCGCCTCTGGCTGCAGCCAGAAACCGGTTGAAAAAAGTCCCAACATCATCTATATCCTGGCCGATGACCTGGGATATGGGGATGTATCAGCCATGAATCCCGAATCGGCCTGGGAAACCACTTATATTGATCAGATCGCAAAGGAAGGAATACGGTTTACCGATGCACATACAGGTTCTGCTGTCTGCTCCCCCACCCGCTACGGGGTGCTGACAGGACGTTACTCCTGGCGGACAAGTCTGAAACAGGGAGTGCTGTGGAGCTGGGATCCGCCACTTATCCAGCAGGAAGAGACCACCGTTGGAAAACTGCTCCAGGAAAAGGGCTACACCACTGCCTGTGTGGGCAAGTGGCACCTGGGGCTAGGCTGGCAGTACCATGCAGCAGATCCGGATAGCGTCGATTTTTC
>JAGLPR010000293.1 GCA_023137255.1 Bacteroidales bacterium
AAGCCGCCTGGAAGACCGTTCACATCGACCGTATCGCTTCCGAAGGGATGGTGTTTACAGACGCACACACCGGTTCTGCAGTCTGCACTCCAACACGCTATGGTCTACTCACCGGTCGCTACTCCTGGCGGACCCGGATGAAGCAGGGGGTACTCTGGAGCTGGGATCCACCCCTGATAGAACAGGAGGAAGTCACCGTGGGAACCCTGTTACAAAACAAAGGATACCTTACCGCATGTGTGGGTAAATGGCACCTGGGACTGGGATGGCAGCACCATGAAGGGTATCCAGACAGTGTCGACTTTTCCAAACCTGTAACGGGAGGTCCCAACGAGCTAGGTTTCGACTATTTTTTCGGTATTACTGCCTCACTGGATATCCCTCCCTACGTATATATTGAAAATGACCTGCCCACCATGGTTCCTGTGAAATATACGCAAGATACCTCGGAGTACGGCTGGTGGAGAAACGGATTGACAGGCGAAGATTTTGTGCATGAAAAAGTGCTTCCTGTACTGACCAAAAAGGCTGTATCGTTTATTGATAAACACCAGGCAAGCAGTCCCGACGATCCCTTTTTCCTCTACTTCCCGCTTCCTGCCCCTCACACCCCGATCCTTCCTACTGAAGAATTCCTGGGAAAAAGCGGAACCAACCCTTATGGGGATTTTGTACTGCAGGTGGATCATACGGTTGGCCAGATTCTTAAAGCTCTTGAGACCCATGGAATAGGCAATGAAACCCTGGTAATCTTCACCAGCGACAATGGCTGTGCTCCCTTTGCCAATTACCAGGAACTGGCCTCCTTCGGCCACAACCCCAGTTACCATTTCAGGGGACATAAGGCAGATATCTTTGAGGGCGGACACCGGGTTCCCTTTGTAGCCAGGTGGCCGGGACATATCGAACCCGGAAGTAGCAACCACCAGGTAATCTGTCTCACCGACCTGCTGTCCACCGTGGCAGATATCACGAGAGCTTCTGTGGAAGCCTCCACGGGTGTGGACAGCTATTCTTTTTTACCAGCGCTTTTGGGTGAGAGTGATGGGCCCCTCAGGGAGGCAACGGTACACCACTCCGTCAACGGATCCTTTGCCATCAGGAAAGGGGTATGGAAGCTGATCCTATGTCCGGGCTCAGGCGGATGGAGCGATCCCAAACCGCAATCACCGGGTATCGATACACTGCCCCTTTTTCAATTGTACAACCTGCAAGAGGATGTGGGGGAGAGAGAGAATTTGGTGGATCAATACCCGGAAGTAGTAGAAGAACTCACCTACCTGCTGGAGCAGTATATCAAAAACGGCAGAAGTACTCCGGGTCCGGTTCAAAAGAATGTACCCGCAGACCAGTGGCCCGGACTCAGCTGGATGGAGGAGTAAACGAGAGGCGATCCACGAAAATATCCTGGAAATCAGGATCACCTTCAAGGTTTACATGGAATGTTTTGTCCAGGATGTCATCAGTGAGTTGAGAATCGGAAAACAACAGCATCTTGGCTCCGGTCAGGGCCGAATTTCCCAGCTTATGCATCTTCTCTGCAGGACATAAAAGCATTCCGGTCCTGATTACATTTTCGAGGTTGATATAGGTCCCGAAACCGCCTGCAATGTAGACATTTTCAATGTCACCGACTTCTATGTTGTGCTGCCTCAGAAGGATCTTAATACCTGCAGCCAGGGCAGCCTTTGCCAGTTGAAACTCTTGAATATCTTTTTGAGAAATTGTGACCGGCGGGGAGAGCATAATCTCCTGTTCGCCGCTAAGAATCTCCCCGAACTCCCCTAGGAATCCCTCTTCCAGGAGCACAGCCACGGCATCAATCAACCCGCTCCCGCAGATCCCCCTGGGTTCAGCATCGCCTATGACCCTGTAACTTGCTCCATTTTTGATCGCAGTGATCGAAACAATGGCCCCGGTAGTGGCCAGCATTCCCATGGAAATTCGTGCTCCCTCAAAAGCCGGACCTGCAGCAGTGGAGGCACACAGCAAGCGATCCCGGTTTCCAACTACAATCTCGCCGTTGGTACCCAGATCGATCAATACGGAATAGCTCTCCCTGCTATGCATCCCGGTCGCAACGATACCAGCAAGTATATCACTCCCCACAAAACTCCCGATAGAGGGGAAGAAACTGATCTCCTCGCACTCTACTTTCCATCCCAGCTCCCGGAACGTAAATTGCTTCAGTCCAAGGTCCGGTGATTCAAACGGATAAAAGGAGAGGGGTTTAATGTCAGATCCGCAAAAGAAATGCTGCATCACCGTATTCCCCATAATCACAATCTTTGTGAGATTGTCCGTTTTCTCCAGACACAATGCATCGATCATTTCACCGATCCGGATCCGGATCATTTCGGTCAGCTCTTCAGTGCCTTTGAAAAGGGCTGCTTCAAGCCTGGATATCAGGTCACTCCCAAATTTTGTCTGCGGATTCATCCCGGTCTCCACGGCCAGTATATGGCCTGTTCTCAGATCAAGCAGTTGCGCCACCAGGGTGGTGGTCCCCAGGTCCACAGCTACACCCAGACCCACACCCGGTTCAAACTCAAACGGGGTTTCATCTGCCTGGATGATGGTCTCAAACTGACCCACCTCCACCACCAGATCACTCTGGCAGGTACTCAGGCAGGCCAGTCTCCAATCCCTGCCCAGCTGTAACTCTTCCAGACGTTTGCGATGATACGGATCCGGTTCCATTTGTCCGTCCAGGATCCTTACGGCACATTTCCCACAGTTTCCTTTGCCCCCGCAAGGGAATTCCACTCCGTATTCGTGCAACACATCTTTTAACGGGGAACCTTTCCTCGCCCTGAATACTTTACCCAGGGGATATAAGCGTATCTGTACTGTTTCCAATCCTCAGGCAACAAGTTCCTTCAGGTACTCTACCGCACCACGGGGATCAGGAGAATAAAAATCAGCACCTATCTTCGACCGGAAGTCATCAGTCAGGGGAGCACCACCTACCAGAACTTTAGTTTCAGGATGCGTCTCTTTGATCTTTTTGACTATCACCTCCATGTTAGCCATGGTGGTTGTAAGCAATGCCGATAAGCCCACCACTGAGCCTGGATTCTCGCTAACGGTCTGGTTAAAAGTATCCTCATTCACATCCACGCCCAGGTCGATAATTGTCCATCCTCCGCCTTCCACCATCATGGCTACCAGATTCTTCCCAATGTCATGCAGATCACCTTTGACTGTTCCAATGATAAAGGTGCCTTTTGTTTTCACATCTCCTGACTGGAAAAAGGGTTTCAGGTGCGCCATGGCTGCACTCATGGCTTTGGCAGACATCAGCATCTGAGGTACAAAGATCTTGTTCTCCGAGAACTTCAGGCCTACACGGTCCATAGCAGGTACAAGGGCTTCAGATAATACATCTCCGGGGGCTACTCCGTTATCCAGTGCCTGCCTGGCCAGTTCATCTGCTCCATCCTGCCCCTTCATCTGAGGTGGATAGGGAGAATTCTTATCTACTTTACCATTTTCTACGACTTCACCAAGTTTCATTAATATGGGATCCATTACTTCTTGATTTTGTGATTTATAAATGATTTGATCGTGAATTCTGAATGTAAAAATAACCAAGTATCTCTCACTATCTTGATCTTTGCTTTGCTTTTTACAATGCTATTTTAACCTATTTATTACTTTTACATAAAATTAGATTAGTATGAAGGAGTTGTTAGAAGAGATCAAACTGAATCCGAAAGAATCATTCTATATTGGTGTTTTCCAGGACCATATCGATAAGAGCTCATGGCATTACCATGAGGAATTTGAACTTAGCTTCATTACTGAAGGTTCCGGAAAGCGAATTGTAGGCGATTCCGTCGAAGAATTCCATCCCGGGGATCTCATTTTTATTGGTTCGCGCATTCCGCATGTATGGTTCTCCAAGGAGTCTCCCCCGAGACAACATTCCGGAAGAACGCTGGAGTCTGTTAATATGCTCTTCAACCATGACATTTTACCGGATAATATCACTTCATTGCCAGAATTTAGTAATGTTCGTAGGGCGATCACTCTATCAGAAAGGGGTATCAGGCTTACAGGTGATACCCTGAACGAAGTGAGCAGGATCATGCTGCAACTTCCATATTTGACATCCCTGAAGAAACTGATGTTCTTTTACGAAATCATGGATCACATTGGAAAGAGCAACTCCTTTTCATACCTGGCCAGTTCCGATTATGTGAAGTCGAAGTTTGATACAACGAACAGCAGGATCCGCAGGATTCATGAGTTCCTGATGAAAAACTATCAAAACGATATTGATCTTCACCAGGTGGCTGAAATCGTTCATATGGTACCGGCATCGGTATGCAGGTTTTTCAAAGCCTCGACGGGATTAACCATATTTGAATACCTGAACAAGATAAAAATTGATTACTCATGCAAATTACTTCTGAATACTGACATGAACATCGTGGATATCAGCTATGATTGCGGATTTAACAACCTGAGTCATTTCAATAAGCAATTCAGGAAATTCATGAGAAAAACTCCTACTCAGTTCAGGAAGCTGGGTTTCACTCAGTAGTCTTAATATATAATATGCATACTGGTGTATTTTTGCAAATATTGCATCAGTATAGGAAAAGTCTGTTGTGAACTTTCCGCTTTTCATTGCCATATCTTTACATCCATTGAATGTCATGAGTAGCGGAAACGAATCACATACTGCCACCCTGGAGACACTGACACCACCTGATATGGCCAGGATTGCAGAAGGTGTAGGGATAAGCAAAACAAAAATGGGGATCCTTAAAACCGGTGCATTGGCGGTACTTGCCGGTGCATTTATTGCTTTTGGTGCCATATTCGCTACACTCGTAACTTCAGGTTCGACCATCTCCTTCGGGGTGACAAAACTACTGGGCGGAATCTCTTTCAGTCTTGGACTGATCCTTGTGGTCGTAGGGGGAGCGGAACTTTTCACAGGCAATAACCTGATGAGCATGGCCTGGGCAAGTAAAAAGGTAAGCATCGGTCAACTATTAAAAAACTGGCTCATTGTATACCTGGGAAATATGGCGGGAGCTTTCTCCATCGTGCTCATGATGCTGATCTCGGGGCACTATCTGTTTGGAGATGGAGTGACCGGTGCCAACATCCTCCAGCTTGCACATGCAAAATGTCAGCTTGGATTCATGCAAGCAATCGTCCTTGGAGTTCTGTGCAACATTCTTGTGTGCCTGGCCATCTGGCTCTGCTATGGAGCCAGGTCAGCTCATGGCAAAATTCTGGCCATTATTTTTCCTATCACCGCATTTGTTGCGGCGGGTTTTGAACACAGTGTGGCCAATATGTACTTCATCCCCATGGGCATCATGGTCAAGAACCATGGTGATCCCCAAATATGGTCCATGATCCAGCAATCACCACACCATTTCGAGGCCCTTAATTGGGGGAATTATCTGCTGGGAAACCTTCTGCCAGTGACCATTGGGAACATCATCGGAGGGGCCGTTTTTGTCGGGCTGGCATACTGGTTCATCTATTTAAACAAATGGAACATAAGTTCTGAAAACCAATAATCAACACATAAAAAATAGCGCCATGAAGGATCTGGATATTGCAAGGAAAGTAAAGCTGCAACACATCTCCAAAATCGCAGAGAAACTCGGAATAGATGCTGATGATATTGAGATGTATGGCAAGTTTAAGGCGAAGATCCCCCTATCTTTTATTGATGAAAAAAAGGGGAGCCAAAGCAATCTTATCCTGGTTTCCGCCATCTCTCCCACTCCGGCCGGGGAGGGAAAAACCACGGTCTCCATTGGATTATCAGAAGGATTGAACAGAGTTGGTAAGAAGACCACGGTTGTATTGAGGGAACCCTCACTGGGTCCGGTTTTTGG
>JAGLPR010000294.1 GCA_023137255.1 Bacteroidales bacterium
TCTTCTGCATGAAAAATTTCCTCCATGCGTTTGAGTGCCTGATCGTAGTCTTTCTCTGTTCTTATGGGCTTAACTGTAACCATCGTTATTAAATTGTATGTGGATTTATCGTGTCATAACTTGAATGTGTTCCAATGAATCTAATGAAGATCCAGCTTTTTGGATAGTCAATTTCCACGATTAACCTGTACTTATTATCGCATATATTAAACACAACCCTGTTGTTACCGATGATACTGGCCTTTCCAAAATGTAGTTTCACCTGATTAGGATTATGCCATATCTCTCTTGAGGCCTCCCTGTACCAGGTCCTCAATGCTTGCATAGTACTAAGCAATATCTCAACGAGATGCTTCCCGGAAAGGAGTCTTCGGTAATAAGGTCAGAATTGTCCACCCTGTAGGATGTTTCAGCGCCCTTGATTTCGCTCTCAGTCACCACTATACCATTGTTCATCAAAGAGATCCTGTAGTAGTACTGGGGATACCAGGAGAAAAATGATTACGACCTGGCACAGCGAAACAGATCCATGACCAGGCATGAACTCTCCTGGTGGCAGTGCTGGTGAATCCATTTCATCAGTCTGGAGCCGAATAGTTGCCCCAGGAAAAATCCTCCCACCAGGAAGAGGTAGGTATACCAGCTGAATCCAATCCCGGAAAGAAGCCTTAAAGCAACGACAAAGGGTACCGGGATGTGAATAGCCAGGAACCACTGGGTTGAAAACCGGCTTACATTTGCTCTCCAGTATCCGAATGGGATATTCAGGATGAAAACAAGGATGGTGATTATAATTAGTGTAGTCACTTTTTTCTTTTTTTCTTTTTACGGTTAAGCTGGAAAGCCTCCTCCTGGTCGAGCAGCGACTGCCAGTCGGTCTCTTCATTCTCCTTGGAGGATTCAATGGTATCCCGGTAAAAGCCTTTGGAGATCTCGGTTCTGTATATGGGTTTCCCCAGCTGCCCCTCAATGGTTGCCAGCATCTCTCTCTCCTCTTTACTGCAAAATGAAATAGCCTGTCCCTTGTGTGATCCACGGCCGGTACGACCTACCCTGTGTATGTAGTATTCAGGCGATTCGGGCAGATCATAGTTGACCACGTATTCCACATCGGGAATATCAATACCCCGGGCGCTAACATCGGTGGCGATGAGAACTTTCAACTCCCCCTGCCTGAAGTTCTGCATGGTACGCTCACGCTGAGCCTGCTCTTTATCACTATGGATGGTTTCTGCCTGGATGTTCACCCTTTCCAGAGCCTTTTTCACCCGTTCAGCCCGAACCTTTGTTCTTACAAATACCAGGATCTTCTGATCCGGATTGTTAACGATCACATTTTCAAGGAAGAAGCGCTTGTCATCCATTTCAATAAATGCCACCCCATGTTCGATGTTTTTGGCTACCGGATCCTTGGGAGAAATCTGGATGCGAATGGCATCGGTCACCAGGGAGTAGGCAATTTTTTTAATTTTTTCATCGATGGTGGCCGAGAAAAAGAGGGTTTGTCGCTTTCGGGGAAGGTGTTGCATCAAGTCTCTGATGTCTCTGATAAATCCCAAATCGAGCATATGGTCGGCCTCATCCAGCACAAGAATCTCCACCCGCTGAAGTTGAAGTGCACCCTGACTTACCAGGTCAAACATTCTTCC
>JAGLPR010000295.1 GCA_023137255.1 Bacteroidales bacterium
GGTGGGAACATCGGGCATGCTGGAAAAGTAGGGTGACTGAACAAGCATCCCATCCATATAGGTCTTGGTTTCATAGCTTTCACCACCCCTCACAAAGAGCATTCCTTCTTCGCCCACCTTCTGGGATCCGGGCATGGTGGCATAGGCACCATAAATATCTCCCATGGCACTGGCTGTGGTAGCAATATCAAAAGAGTTGAGCGTGGCAGATTTTTTCTTATCGCTGGCGCTGAACACCCCGGCTGTGATGGACACTTCGTTGATTTCACTTACCTGCTCCTTCAGTACCACATTGAGGATGGTATCTGTTCCGTTCAGATGAAGCACGCAGGAGTACTTATCATATCCCATAAAGCTAACTGTAAACAAGTGATCACCTGACAGATCGGTGGAAAGGGTGAAGCGTCCGTCAGCATCTGAGATGGTGCCATCGTAAGACCCTTCAAAATAGATGTTGGCGTGGATAACCGCTGTTCCTTTCTTATCAGTGACGCTCCCCGAGATCATCTGTTGTGCACTGGCATGAATAGCCACCAGCAACAGGAATATAGTTATGATCTGTCTCATTTTTTGAACTTGATTCTGAGATAAAATTAGGGTGTTGTGGAACCGTAGTAAAAAGTTATTGTCCCAACCTGCAAATAGGGTGGATGAATGGTTCACCCGGGAGATGAACCGGAAAAGTTATAATTTGCAAATAAAGCTATAACTTGCAAATACTATGAAAACGCTGTTATTAGTACTCATCGCCTCTTTTTCAAGCGCGTTATGGTCCCAGGAGTTTGTCTCTGTTTCGGAGAACAGTTTGGCATTGAATAACGGTGAACTGGTCCGTGAAATCCGTTTGGGGAATGGAGCCATTTCCTCTACTGGCTTACGTATGGCAGGCGAGGACCGAAACTACATTATGGATTCCAGGGAATTCAGTTTCCTGGCCAATAGCCAACAGGTGGATGGTTCCACGGGTTGGGACCTGGTGGATACCGAACTGATCAGTGATGAACGCATGGGGCAGGGGGTCAGGGTAGTATTGGGAGGGACCGCTGAATGGCAGGGCCTTTTTGTGGAGATTAACTACCTGCTCTATCCCGATCTGCCCCTGGTGCGGAAATGGATCAAACTGGTGAATGCCACTCCTCACGATCTGAAGATTGAAGCGGTGAATGTGGAAGAGCTGCAAACCAGCTTGTCGCATGTGAGGACCGTCGTTCATCACAACTATGCAAGGATGAAGCACCTGGGAAATTTCACTGGCAACTGGGACGATCCGGTGGTGGTATTACATCATGTGAGTGACCGCCTTGGGATGGCAGTCGGGAACGAGGCTCCGGGGATCCTGAAGCGCACGGCTTACCATACGGTGTACAACAACCTGGAAGCTGGATTAACACACCCCGGACAGGACTTTCCTTTTCGGAAATGGCTGGCGCCCGGGGAATCGTGGGAGACCCCTAAAACATTTATCTGTCTCTACCGCGATACTGATGATGGTTTTGCAGTGGTCGACGGGGTAGTTAATGATTTTGTGCGACGACATATGTACCCGCAGATCATTCGCAACGAACACAAGCCAGTATTTGTATACAATACCTGGAACCCATTCCGGACCTTTGTAAGTGATTCCCTGGTAAGGGAGGTGGCTCTGGCAGCTGCTGAATGCGGGATAAAAGAGTTTATAATAGACGATGGCTGGCAGGTAAACGAAGGTTCTGAAACCTCTGCCGAAGCGTGGGGAAAAAACTATGGCGACTGGAAGGTGGACGAGGAAAAGTTCCCGGGAGGGCTGAAACCCACCTTCGATTATATCAATTCGCTTGGGCTGAAACCGGGACTCTGGATGAGTGTGGGTTCTGCTACGAAAGATGCAGCTGTCTACAAGGAACACCCCGAATGGTTTGTGAGAAACAGCGATGGAGAACACGGAAACATCCATGCATACGGGAACGAGTTTTCAACAAGCTGTTTTGGAACCGATTGGGTCGACTACATCAAAGAGGTGTTGGTCCGCATGTCAAACCAGTATGGTCTGGCCTATACCAAACTCGATTTTGCCGTAGCAGCCAGTGCCTATGTGAACGATCCGCATATTTCGGGATGTTATGCCACTGATCATCCTTTTCACAGGGATCATCAGGAATCTTTTATTGTCATCTATGAGAGGGTTCTGGAACTGTTTGACAGACTCCACCGGGAGTGTCCCGGTCTGTTCATCGATTGTACCTTCGAAACTGCAGGGAAATTGCAGCTGATGGATTATGCCATAGCTATGCATGCTGATGGGAATTGGCTTTCCAACTTCGAAGAACCTTATCCTACGGGTCCTTTAAGGATCCGGCAAATGGCGTGGTGGCGTTCGCCCGCTGTTCCCGCCAGTTCGCTGGTCATCGGAAACACCCCCATGGACGATCCCGGATTTGAATTTGCTTTGAAATCACTGATAGGCACCCTGCCCATTGTACTGGGTGATCCCAGGAAAATTGAGCCTGAACAGCGGGTCCGTTACAGGGAGTGGTCGGAGTGGATGCAGGAGATGCAGGACAAATATAATTATATGTCGTACCGCAGAGATCTGCCAGGTTTCGGTGAACCCAGGGAGGGACACTGGGATGGCTGGATGCGGATCAACAACGACACCCGCGCCGGGGGGATCATCGGAGTATTCAGGCAGGGTGCCTGTGAGGAGCAGAGGCAGGTAGTTGTGAAGGGACTGGAGGACGAAGCAAGCTATGTGGTGAAACTTGCACCAGAGGGAACAAGGGTTCATACCGGTACCGGCCGGCAGCTCATGGAGCAGGGTTTCAAGGTATACATTCCGGAATCCATCGATGGGATGGTCTACGAAATTGAGAGGGACGGGGATCAGTGATAAGTTACCACATCTACCTTTTGCCAGGCACCCCTGGTGAAGTCGGGGAACTTCACCGGCATGCTCTGGTTCTCAATGGACTTTTCTGACAGTTCAATGATCGCGGACCATTCAGCCGCATCATACACATCCTGATCCAGGGGCAAGCCATTTCTCAGGCAGTGGATCAATCGGTAATCCATGGTGAAATCCATCCCGCCGTGGCCCCCGACTTTTCTGGCCAATTCGCCCACCTCTTTGGTGATGGGGTGCTCATAATCGGCAAGGAGCTCTTCCATCTGCTCATCTTCGAGAAAGTCGTGGGCAAAGGGCTCCAGGGCGATGCCCTGAATGGGCCACTTCTGGACAAATCCTTTGGTGCCACTGAGCATATGGATCCGGCTGTAGGGACGCGGACTGGTCACATCGTGCTGGATCATGATACTTTTGCCTTTTGCTGTCTTGATCAGGGTGGTATTCATGTCCCCCCTAAGGTACTCCCTTTTCGCATAGTCTGAATCTTCTCCAAACCTCTCTTTAGCAAATTCGGTCATGCCAAACTGGTCGCTGGCCAGTGATACCAGGTACTCCATTTTATCTCCCCGGTGAATATTCAGTATGTGGCAGATGGGACCGAAACCATGGGTGGGATAAAGATTGGCGTTCCGCTTCTCATTGTGCCTGAGCCTCCACATCTCCCAATATCCTTCCTCATTGAAATTATTTGTTCTCAGGTCGTGTATGTAGGCTCCTTCGGCGTGCACAATCTCCCCCAACAGTCCCTGCCTGACCATGTTCAGGGTGGCCAGCTCGAAAAAGTCGTAGTTGCAGTTCTCCAGTTGCATGCAGTGGCGCCTGGTAAGCTCTGCAGTGTTCACCAGCTGCCAACACTCATCGATGGAGATGGCTGCCGGAACCTCAGTGGCCACATGTTTGCCCTGTTCCATGGCGTAGACCGCAATGGGTGTATGAAGGTCCCAGTGTGTACAGACATAGACCAGGTCCACATCCTCTCTTTCACACACTTTTTTCCAGTCCTCCGGTCCCGAATAGGTATCTGCTTCCGGGAATCCACCCTCCTGGAGGATTGCCTGTGCCAAATTCAGATTTTCGGGAACTAAATCACAGAGGGCCACCACCTTCACCCCTTCAAGAAAAGTGTAGCGGTGCACCGCCCCTTTGCCCCTGGAGCCCAATCCAATGAATGCCACATGCACTGTATCGATGGGATCGCACCGCAGCTCTATTACATCTGTTTGTCCTTCGGACCTGGGAGGCTCCGGGAACAGCTCCCAGGCTGTAAACGGGGTGTCCTCATTCTGAGGTTCTGAGGTTCCGCAGGCTCCAGATCCAACAAGGAGGCTGAGAAAAAGCATCGGTACAAGATTTCTTTTCAGGAATGTTTTCATGGTGTAGGTTCTATAAGTTATTAAAGCTTTATGGGTTCAATTTCGCTGGCCGGTTTGTCCAGTTCCAGTACAATCACTGTGGCTGTCTTATCCGGCAGTGATCCTGGCAATGAAAGGGTGTAACTATCACTGTTCCTTTTTAGTTTAACGGGAGTGCCATCCACCAGGAAACGGGCCGCTTTGATCCGGATTTCCTTTTCAAGCGGCAGTGTCAGTTTTTTGCCGGAAGATTTCAGCAGGTGCAGGTATATCCGGTAATCCTTGTGGGTGCTGACCATCCTTGTTGTGGGTAGGTAAGGGCCTCCCCGTGTACCGTATACAGCCTCCTGGTTCATGGAGATCCATCTGCCCATCTCTTTCAGACGATTGATCTGCCGAGGGTCCATGCGTCCGTCGGGCATGGGTCCCACATTGAACAGGAGGTTTCCATCTCCTCCGATGGTATATAGCAGCGTATGAATGCACTCTTTTTTTGATTTCAGAGTTTCATCGGGTTTCCAGGCCCACTGTTTCCCGATGGTCATGCAGGTTTCCCAGGCGTACTGGTTATCAAAGTCTCCTATGTTTTGCTCCGGGGTGGCAAAATCGCCGGCATAGCGCGGATCCCTCGAATTATCTTCCATCCCCGCTCTCCCTTTATCCACCCGGTTGTTGATAAGGATATCCTCCTTCAGGCCTCTCAGGTAGGCATACATATCCATCCCCATTTCATGGGTCCAGGCCCATTCCCACTCTCCGTCGAACCAGATAACAAAAGTGTTGTATTCCTCGATGAGCTCTCTGAGCTGGTTCTTCATAAAGGTTGTATACTGGTCCATCTTCTCGCGGGTGACAGGGTCCATGGTTTTCTCTTTGTTGAAGGAATAATCAGGATCGGGATATACCACCGGGTAATCGGGACGATACCAGTCGCAAATGGAATAGTAGGTCCCGAACTTGATCCCCTGTTTCTGACATTCCTTTGCCAGTTCCTTTAGTACTCCCTTCCCATAAGGAGTTGCCGCCATATCATAATCGGTATACCTGCTGTCCCAAAGGCTGAATCCATCATGGTGCCTGCTGGTAATGACCAGATATTTCATGCCGGCTGCTTTGGCCGCTCCCACCCAATCGGCTGCATTAAACAGTTCCGGATTAAACTCCTTATAGAGCTGATCGTACTCTTCTATGGGGATCTCTCTCCCTCGTGACCAGGAGATCTCCTCTCCGCGAAGCGACACCGGTCCCCAGTGAACAAACATGCCAAAGCGCATGTCCTGGAATTCTTTTAGAGCTTCCAGGTGGGTAGGCAAACCGGGATTTGCTTCTCCACCTCCTGAATATTGGGCTTGGAGTTGAAAACCACAAATCATGAAAACAAAAATGCAGGTGAATTGCTTCATGGCTTAGATTTTTGGGATAGAGTCAAAAATAGGGATTTAGAATTTGAATTTAGCGGGGTGTGCATTAATTTTAGCGTACCTATGATACAAACTTACATTTACATCCTGTTTTTTGCGGCGGCGATGGTTTTTCCCGGGAATAAGAAACCAGCTGCCGAACCTGTTCACGTAAGAATCAATCAGGCAGGTTACCTTCCGGAGGATCACAAATCGGGGATTGTTTTCTCACACGCCCCGGTAAAAGAGAAATTCCAGCTGCTTGAAGAGGTGACGGGTGAGGTAGTGGTCACCATAAAACCGGTAAAAGTCAGGGCAGCAGGATGGGGTGCCTTTGAATTCTATTATGAACTCGATTTTTCAGACATAGACAGGCCTGGTAGTTACTACCTGGAGGCCATAAAATCGGGGGCCAGATCCGGGACCTTTGCCATATCGGGGGGAGCATACGATCATAACCAGGAGAAGCTGCTTGGCTTTATGCGTCAACAGCGGTGTGGTTACAACCCTTTCCTGGATAGGGTGTGTCATGCACTGGACGGCCGCTCCTTTTACGGTCCCATGCCCGATTCCACCTACGTGGATGTAAGCGGGGGATGGCACGATGCGGGTGACCAGCTCAAATACCTGATCACCGGCAGTTATGCCACGGGGCATATGCTTCTGGCCTATGAGCTTTATCCTGATCGGTTTTCTGACCTGACCAATGCTCTGGGACAGCCTGAATCCAACGGGATCCCCGATGTGCTGGATGAGGCGAAGTGGGGACTCGACTGGATCCATAAACTGCATTCAGAGCCTGACCAGCTGGTGCACCAGGTGGCTGATGACCGCGATCATGTGGGGTGGAAGATGCCCGACCAGGACCCTTCTGACTATGGGTGGGGTGAGAACAGTTACCGGGCAGCCTACTTTGCCACCGGGGAGCCCCAGGGGCTGAGTAAGTATAAGAGCGAGGCCACCGGGGTCTCTAACCTGGCAGGCCGTTCTGCAGCTGCCATGGCTCTTGCAGCACGTATCTGGAGAGAGGACCTGGAGGATCAGGCTTTTGCTGAGAAGTGTCTGGAGGCAGCCAGGACCTTGTACAGAATGGGTAAGCAGAAGGAGGGTTTCCAGCAGGGGAACTCGTATGGGGCACCTTACCGGTACGGGGAGGAGACCTGGGCCGATGACATGGAGTGGGGTGCTGCCGAGCTCTATAAAACCACAGGAGAGATTAGCTACCTGGAAGATGCCACCTGGTATGCCCGGATGGCCGGTACCGTTTCGTGGATGCCATTCGATACTGCCAGCCATTACCAGTACTATCCCTTTGTGAACCTGGGACACTATGCACTGCACAGTGCAATGGAGGATCAATTCAGGGATACACTCGAACAATACTACCGGTCGGGGATCGAAAACTGTTTGGCCAGGGCGGAAGGAAATCCATACGGGATAGGGATCCCATTTATCTGGTGCTCCAACAACCTGCTCACCAGCCTGGCTGTTCAGGTCATCCTTTATGAACATATGACGGGCGATAACAGTTATCACCAGTTCCTGCTGGAGCAACGCGACTGGCTCTTTGGCAGGAATCCCTGGGGTACTTCAATGTTTACCGGAATCCCTGAAGGGGGTGAATATCCGGTGGATGTGCACACCAGCATCTGGATGCTCACGGGCGAGGAGGTAGCTGGAGGATTGGTGGACGGACCGGTGTATGGTACCATTTACCGTTCCCTTCTGGGGCTGGTATTGAACCAAAGTGATGAGTTTGCAGAGGTGCAGAATCCCTTTGTGGTGTATCACGACGATGCGGGCGATTATTCCACCAATGAGCCTACCATGGACGGGACCGCCGGAGCGATCCTGATGATGGCATACTTTGCAAAAAGGTAAGGGCTAGTTGCCTTTTTTCTGCAGCAGGATTTCGGTGGGTTCCAGGGTAACCAGGCACCCCTTGGGCATCCGGAGAAGCTCCTCTTCGATCTCCTTATAAAATCCATCAAGCTTCTCTGTCTTGTCAACAAATTCGATGACCACCGGAAGTTTTTCGGTCAGTTCCCAGAACCTGGAGGAGTGGATGGTGCTGCTTGCACCATATCCCATGATCCCTCGGAATACTGTGGCACCATTGATTCCTTTGTCACGGGCCAGCTCCACCAGGTGCTGGTAGAGCAGTTTGGATCCTATTTTATCGGTGGTACTGGCATGCACCTTCAGGATGCTGTAGTCTGAGCTTTGTTTCTTTGTTGTCATTTTTTATCCCAATAGTTTAGTGGAAATGTACCCGAGGTATACTGCGGTGAATCCCAACAGGATGCTTAGTCCTGTGTAGAGAAACAGGGGGAGGAACTGTCCGTTCCGGAGCAGCATCAGGTTCTCCCCGGAAAAGGAGGAGAAGGTGGTGAATCCGCCGCAGAGTCCCACCATCAGGAACATGCGTAATTCGACCGTCAGGATGGGACTCTTCTCAGAGATTCCGATGAGGAAACCGATCAGCAGGCTTCCCACCACATTAACAGTAAGTGTGCCGATGGGTATGGAGAACCAGTCGACCCGTGTATTCAGTTTGGAAACAAGGAAGCGGGCAACGCTTCCCACAAAGCCACCCAGTCCAATCAGAAGCATCTGTTTTATCATTCCCTTTCGACTTTATAACTTTCGACTTATTTCAACCACTGGTCCAGCCAACCTTTAAACTCTCTCTGCCAGAGAATTCCGTTCTGGGGACTCAGTACCCAGTGGGTTTCGGTAGGGAAGAACAGCAGTTTGCTTGGGACACCTCTCATTTGTGCCGAATTGAATGCGGCCATTCCCTGGGTATAGGGGATGCGGTAGTCGTGTTCGCCATGAATCACCAGGATGGGAGTGTCCCAGTTCCCCACAAAATGGTGCGGCGATCCTGCATAGGATTTCATGGCTGCCGGGTTATCCTTCTCCCAGGGAGCTCCTCCCTTTTCCCAGTTGTCGAAAAACATCTCGTCGGTGGTCATGTACTCCATCTCCGAGTTAAATACTCCGCAATGGGCAATAAACGCCTTGAAGCGGTTCTGGTGGTTGCCGGCCAGCCAGAAGACCGAGAATCCTCCAAAACTTGCCCCGATGGAACCCAGCCTCTCTTCGTCTATGAAGGGCTCCTCTTTTAATATATCGATGGCACTAAGCAGGTCCTGCATGGCCTGACCGCTGTTGTCCTTGCTGATCTGGTCGGTCCACTCCTGTCCATGCGTCAGCACGCCCCTCCGGTTGGGAGCGACCACGATGTAACCGTTGGAAGCCATCTGGCTGAAGTTCCAGCGGTAGCTCCAGAACTGGCTTAGAGGCGATTGCGGACCACCCTCGCAGTAGAGCAGGGTGGGATACTTAAGGTTCTTGTCGAAGTGGGGAGGGTAGATCACCCAGGTAAGCATCTCCTTATTGTCGGTGGTGGTGATCCATCGCTTCTCCACCGTGGGCATGGTAAGTTGCTCCAGCAAATGTTTGTTTTCAAAGGAGATTTCGGTGGCTTCGCCTGTCCCGGGATCCACGCTGTAGATCTCCTGCGGTTTGGTCATATCGACCCTGGTGGCAATCAACCTGTCGCCAGCCACAGCCACAGAGTGGTAGTCATGAATGCCTGAGGTGATGGCGCTGATCTCATTGGACGGAAGATCCAGTCTGAACAACTGGTAGGTGGATTTCACCCCTGCCACAAAAAGCAGGGTGTTTCCTTCGTCGGTCCAGGTGAGTCCCGAGGGACTGTAATCGAACAAGGGGGTCAGGTACCTCTTCTCGCCGCTCTCCAGATCCAGTTCGAACAAACGGTCCTTGTCCGCTTCAAATCCTGCACGTTCCATGCTTAGCCAGTACATCTTCTTCCCGTCGGGTGAGAAAAACGGGACCTTGTCATATCCCGGCATCCCTTCGGTCAGGTTCTCTGTTTCACCGCTTTCCAGGTGGTAGAGGTAGATGTCCGAATTGGTGCTGAGGGTGTAATCCAGTCCGGTCAGCTTCTTGCAGGTATAGGCGATCGCTTCGCCGTCGGGCATCCATGCAATCTCCTCCATGCCACCGAATGGCATCAGCGGAGATTCATAGGGTTCTCCGGCCATAATGTCTTTTGTGTCTGCGATCTTTTCTCCATCAAATCCGGCTACAAAAATGTGGCTGTACGCACCATCCTCCCACACATCCCAGTGGCGGTACATCAGGTCGTTAATGATCCTGCCGTTCGCTTTCGGGAGATCGGAGTATATTTCCTGGGTTGTTTTATTCACCTGTACATTTTTGGTGATCAGTGCTAAGGTCCCGTCAGGGGAGAAGACCAGGCTGTTGAAGCCCCCTTCCACTTCAGAGATCT
>JAGLPR010000296.1 GCA_023137255.1 Bacteroidales bacterium
CGATGGCAGCCAGGTCTTCCGACTTATGTGCCTCTTTCAGGGTATTCAGTGCCTCTTCGATTGGAGCTTTCTTTTCGGCCGGGATCTTATCTCCGAACTCTTTCAGCTGCTTTTCTGTCTGGAATACCAGGCTGTCGGCGTTGTTGAGTTTGTCGATCCGCTCCTTGGCAGTCTTGTCTGCCTCCTCGTTCTCCTGGGCTTCCTTCTTCATCTTTTCAATCTCACTGTCGGAGAGTCCCGATGAAGCTTCAATGCGGATGCTCTGCTCTTTCCCGGTACCCTTATCCTTTGCAGAGACATTCAGAATCCCGTTGGCATCGATATCGAAAGCTACCTCAATCTGGGGAATACCGCGTGGTGAAGGCGGGATCCCGTCCAGGTGGAACCGTCCGATGGTTTTGTTGTCCTTGGCCAGGGCCCTTTCTCCCTGAAGTACATGGATCTCAACCGAAGGCTGGTTATCAGCTGCAGTGGTAAAGGTCTGTGTTTTCTTCGTGGGAATGGTGGTATTGGATTCAATGAGCTTGGTACTGACACTGCCCATGGTTTCGATACCCAGTGAAAGGGGAGTCACGTCGAGCAACAGTACATCCTTCACTTCACCTGTGAGCACTCCACCCTGGATAGCTGCACCAACAGCCACAACCTCATCGGGATTTACCCCTTTGGAAGGTGCTTTCCCGAAAAAGTCCTGCACCACCTTCTGAATCGCCGGGATGCGGGTGGAACCCCCTACCAGGAGCACCTCATTGATATCGCCTTTACTCAGACCTGAATCTTTCAATGCCTTCTTGCATGGCGCAATGGTTGCCTGAATCAGGCTGTCGGCCAGGCTCTCAAACTTGGCCCTTGACAGACTCTTGACCAGGTGCTTGGGTACACCCTCGACCGGCATGATATATGGCAGGTTGATCTCTGTCTGGGTGGAGCTGGAAAGCTCAATCTTTGCCTTTTCGGCTGCTTCTTTCAAGCGCTGAAGGGCCATGGGATCCTTTTTCAGATCGAGCCCTTCATCCTTTTTAAACTCGTCGGCCAGCCAGTCAATGATGACCTGGTCGAAATCGTCACCTCCCAGGTGGGTATCCCCGTTGGTCGATTTCACTTCAAAAACACCATCACCCAGTTCAAGAATAGAGATATCGAAAGTACCTCCACCCAGGTCAAATACTGCGATCTTCAGATCGGAGGTCTTTTTATCAAGGCCGTAGGCCAGCGACGCGGCAGTGGGTTCATTGATGATCCTTTTTACCTGAAGTCCGGCGATTTCCCCGGCCTCCTTGGTGGCCTGACGTTGTGAATCGCTGAAATAGGCCGGAACGGTAACAACAGCTTCAATAACTTCATGACCCAGATAGTCTTCTGCAGTCTTCTTCATTTTTTGCAGCACCATGGCTGAGATCTCCTGCGGGGAGTATTTGCGGTCATCTATCTGTACGCGTGGTGTATTGTTTTCACCTTTTACGACTTTATAAGGGACCCTCCCGATCTCCTTACTCATCCTGTCAAAGGTTTCACCCATGAAACGCTTGATGGAGAATACAGTTTTGGTGGGGTTGGTGATGGCCTGCCTTTTGGCCGGATCACCCACTTTCCTCTCACCGTTCTCCACAAATGCCACCATTGAAGGCGTGGTGCGTTTTCCTTCACTGTTGGGAATTACAACTGGTTCGTTGCCTTCCATCACCGATACACAGGAGTTTGTGGTACCTAAATCAATTCCAATAATCTTACTCATAACTATTTATATTTTATTCTTTTTACTTTACAGACTTTATAGACTTTTTACTTTACAGACTTTAGTCTAACGAAGATTATGCCATTGTTTTTTTTTCGGCCTTCGGTGCAATATTGACACAAAATTTGTTCTCTTTCGCCCTTTTCCATGTCAGGTTTACTGACAAATTGACTGCCAATAGGAAATTTATTGTAAACTTTGTATCCAGAAACAATAACCTATTAACCTATTAATCCTTTTTCCATGTCCCTTCACAGCAATGTAAAACACGTAACCACCCATGTGCTTCATGCCATGAAGCTTAAGGGGGAGAAAATAGCTATGTTGACCGCGTATGACTACTCTTTTGCCCGACTGCTAGACCAGGCCGGTATTGATGTCATCCTTGTGGGAGACTCAGCCTCTAATGTGATGGCCGGTTATGAGACCACCCTGCCTATTACACTCGATAACATGATCTATCACGCTGCATCAGTAGTGAGGGCAACCAGCAGGGCACTGGTGGTGGTTGATTTGCCGTTTGGCACCTACCAGGGCGACTCAAAAGAGGCACTGGTTTCGGCCATAAGGATCATGAAGGAGACCGGGGCAAGTGCCATTAAAATGGAAGGTGGTGTTGAAATCAGGGAGTCTATCGAGCGTATCCTGTCAGCCGGGATCCCGGTCATGGGTCACCTGGGACTGACACCCCAGGCCATTCATAAGTTTGGAACCTATGTGGTTCGTGCCACCGAAAAGGAGGAGGCAGATAAATTGAAATCGGATGCCAAAGTGCTGGCGCAGGCAGGCTGTTTTGCCATTGTTCTGGAAAAAATCCCTGCTGTACTGGCAGAAGAGGTGACAGAATCGATCAGCATTCCCACCATCGGAATCGGGGCTGGGGCTGGGGTGAGTGGACAGGTGCTTGTGCTGCACGATATGCTCGGTATTACTCAGGAGTTTTCCCCACGGTTCCTTCGCCGCTATCACAACCTGCAGATGGAGATCAAGGGTGCGGTTCAGAACTACATCAATGATATTCGCTCGAAAGAGTTTCCCAATAAGAACGAACAATACTAAAGCCGAAAGTCTAAAGTCTAAAGTCGAAAGTAGTGTCTGACTTAAAGCCGCCTGTAACTATTTTGTACGAGGACAATCATCTGTTGATTGTAAATAAGCGCGTTTCAGACATTGTTCAGGGTGATATAACCGGGGACCTGTCGCTGGATGTGCTTCTTAAGGAGTTTATCCGAAAGCGTGATAATAAGCCGGGAGAGGTGTTCATGGGAATTCCTCACCGCCTGGACCGGCCCGTCAGCGGCGTTGTGGTCTTTGCAAAAACCGGCAAGGCACTGAGCAGGATGGCAGGTTTATTCAGGGAGAAGGAGGTGGAAAAGGTTTACCACGCTATCGTAGAGAAGTGTCCGCAACCCGAGTCGGGGACACTGGAACATTTTATCACCAGGAACACAAAACAGAACAAGAGTTACATTCACCCCAAAGAGGTTCCCGGCTCCAAGGATGCCCGGCTCCATTACCGGAAACTGGCAAGCTCTGACCGCTATTATTTGCTGGAGATAAGGCTGGAGACTGGCAGGCACCACCAGATAAGGGCCCAGTTGGCAGGTATAGGCAGTGTGATTAAGGGAGACAGGAAGTACGGGGCCAAACGAACCAACAAGAACGGGGGCATTAGTCTGCATGCCCGGAGAATCTCCTTTATTCATCCGGTAAAGAAAGAGCTGCTGGAAGTGGTGGCACCCTACCCGAAAATGGACATCTTCCCCGTTTTCTTCAGAAAGTAAGGTTATCAGGCTGGATTTAGAGGTACCCTAGAGGCTCTCAAACTTAAACGGAAGCGGCAGCAGGTCGGCTACCTGTTTGATTACCTGGATCTTTTTGCTTCCATAGAGGATTACCTCCATGGGAGCCTTTCCCTGAGTCTCTTTTTCATACAGGACCTGACGGCATCCACCGCAGGGCGCTACCGGTTCTTCCTGGAAGGTACCCTCACGCATGGCCGCAATGGCAATGGATTTGACTCGAATACCCGGGTAGCGGGCCCCTGCGTAAAAAATTGCTACCCGTTCTGCACAGAGACCCGACGGGTAGGCGGCATTTTCCTGGTTGCTTCCCGAAATTGTCTCCCCATTGTCCAGAAGTGCAGCGGCACCCACATGATATCCCGAATAGGGTGCGTAGGCACTCTTCGCAGCTTCAATGGCTCTTTCCACGAGCTTTTGCTGCTCTTCCGGTAATTCTTCAGGCTGATCGTATTCAAAAAGTCTGACAGTATATGCCCGCTGTTTCATGCACTTAGTTTTCATATAAAATTACTGATTTAATGCCCGGCACAAGATTTTGTTATCAACGGACGTTTAGGAGAAAGGTATTGTTAAAAACTCCCCGAAGGAGCAGAGAGCCATATCTCTATTTTTACTGCAATCAAATCTCTGAACGATCAAATGATCACAATGAAATTGAATCATAAAGCAGTGATCAGAACAGCAGTGCTTCTGTTGTTGCTCCTGCCGCTGCACCATACCCCCATATTCGGACAGCAAAAACAAACCCGGGAAGAGTATGTAAAGACCTTTTCCGAGCTGGCCATGCGTGAGATGTCGAGGGTGGGGATTCCCGCCAGCATTACCCTTGCCCAGGGATGTCTTGAATCCAACAATGGAAACAGCACCCTGGCGGTAAAGGGAAACAATCATTTTGGGATCAAGTGTCACGAATGGAAGGGAAAGAAGATCTATCATGATGATGACAAGCGGAAAGAGTGCTTCCGATCCTATGCTTCGGCTTACGAATCGTACAAGGACCACTCTCATTTCCTGACCTCGAAACAGAGGTATGCTTCTCTTTTCGAATTGAATCCTCACGATTACAGGGGGTGGGCAAAAGGTTTAAAAAAAGCGGGTTACGCTACCGCCAACAATTATGCTACTCTTCTGACCAGGATCATCGAGGAGAATGAACTCTACCAGTATGACCTGGTTGTGCTTGAGGGAGACCTGGACGACTACATCGATTCCACATCACTCCCTGCCGGACACGATTTTCAGACCCATCGCAACATCCTGCTGAACAACAGCATTGAATATATCCTTACTGAACCCGGAGATTCCCCTGAATCGCTCAGGGAGGAGCTTGGCCTATATAAGAATGAGATCTACCGGTACAACAACCTTTACAAAGGAATAAATCTTGAGCCGGGAACGATCATTTACCTGCAGCCCAAACGAAGTAAGGCTGCCAGGGGCAATGAGATCCATAAAGTTGAAGAGGGACAGACCATGTATGATATTTCCCAGATCTACGGTGTTAAACTGAAATACCTTTACAGGAAAAACCACATGACTGAGGGTGAACAGCCTCTCGAAGGTTCAGAGATCTACCTGCGTAGGAAGAATAGAGAACCGGTATTGAAACTGGAGTCCACCCAGGAAAAGTATGAAGAGGAGGAGATGCAGTTCAGGTTCGAGTACTAAATTTTTAGTTCCCCGGCCTGACCGTAATAGGATATATTTTGTCGTTTCTGACTTGCGATCATCAATGTTCCGTATCCCGAGGAGCCTATCACCAGACTGATAGTATACTGATCATTGTCACTCTTTATGTCAAAGCTCACTGAAATGGTGTTTTTCTTATCGTTCCTTGTGACTTGAAGATTCTCCGGTTCACCCTTGAATTCGATGCCTCCGTCTCCACCATAACTGGCCTGGTAAGCCCTGCCGAAATAGGGCAAATAGGCTTCGTAGACACCTTCGCTGACCTCCATGGTGTATTCAGAGGTAATCTGTATGGTTTTTCCACCTGTGGGTGTGGCAGACCTGACGGTGAATTGATATCTGCCGCCCTCAATCAGCACAGCGGTTTTTTCAAATTCTGCTGCTTTCTTCTCCTGCTTGGAATTTTTTTGTCCGCTGTCTGTGGAGGAAGATGAGGCTCCGCATCCAGCGAGAGCCATGGTAACAGTGATCAATACGATGGTTCCGATTTTCATCTTCTTCTAAGTTTTTAATCGTTTCAGGTCTATAGACATCCAAATTACAAAAATTGTTCAAAAGATGTTAATGTTTTTGACTGTCAAAACTTTACATTGGTTATCCTGTGCCGTAATTTTATAGGAAAATTGCACGATGGCTCAAGCTGATGCATTTCCAGTCAGGATGATTCTGCCACCTGACGGCAGGCAGACACGAATCGATTTTTTTGAAGAAAAAACTTTTAAAAAACAGTCATCTGACTGGTGGCAATCCATCTCTTCTCTGTTCAGACAAGAGCATAAGAGTGAAGGGGTGGACCTGGAATTCTATGCACAGCAACTTGAGAAAGAGGGCTATTCGGAGAAATCGCGAAAGAGCTACCTGTTTATGGTCAGGCGCTTTTTCGATTATTTTGAAGGCCTTAAGCCCGGTGAGATCAGCATGGGAGAGATTGAAGACTACAATTTCGAGTTTTTTGTCTCGGGGAGGTATTCTCGTTCTTACCAACTCCAGTTTATCAATGCGCTCAGGCTCTATTACCAGTTGACTGAAGGAATTGACCTGAACCTGAAACAACTCAGGAAAACCGGGATTGTTCGTTCGTAAGCTTGAAGCCGGTCAGGAAATCCCTGGTATCCATTTTTCTCTTTCCCTCCTGTTGAATGGATTGAATATTTATGACTCCATCCTTTACCGCCACCTCAAGACTGCGTTTGCCATCGGTATAGATGGTGCCGGGAGGATCGAGGTGAGGTGCCGGTTCAAAGGTGGCAGAGAAGATTTTACAGAGAAGCGTTTCGTCCTTGCCCCTGGATAGATAGGTAAAAGCGCCTGGGTTGGGGCTCAGTCCACGAATCAGGTTGAAAACATCCCTTCCCGGATGATCCCACCGGATGCGGCAATTCTCTTTAAATATCTTTGGTGCTTTTTTCAGGGGGACCTTTGGATCGGTGTACCGATCCTGTGATTTGGCCTCCAGGCTGCCTGCTGAAATCCGGCGGACCGTTTCAAGCACGAGTCCGGCCCCTGTTTCCATCAGCCTGTCGTGAAGATCCCCGGCAGTTTCCTGCTCACCAATGGCTGTTTTCTCCTGAAGGAGAATGTTACCGGTATCGATCTGTTCATCAATTAAAAAAGTGGTGACTCCTGTTTCCCGCTCTCCGTTGATGATGGCATGATTGATGGGTGCAGCCCCGCGGTACTGAGGAAGCAGGGATGCATGCAGGTTAAAAGTACCCAGCGTGGGAATGCTCCAGACCACTCTGGGAAGCATCCGGAATGCCACCACCACCTGCAGGTCGGGATTCAGATCCTGCAGCTCCTTCACAAAATAGGGATCCTTGAGATAAGCAGGCTGTAGAACAGGTATGTCATGTTGATGGTGGATCAGGAACTCTTTTACAGCTGAATGCCGGATCTTCTTTCCCCGGCCAGCCGGTCTGTCAGGAGCCGTGATGACCCCCACCACATTGCAGCCGGTTTCGAGGAGCTTCTGCAGGGGACGTACCGCAAATCCGGGACTTCCCATATAGACAATGCGAATTGTATTAATCTCCATCTTTCCGGGGATTCTCATATTGAGCAATGTTCAGGAAGTGTCCCATTTTGTCCCGCTTGGTCTCCAGATAGAACTGGTTGTGTTTGTTGGGGGCAAACTCCAGTTGAATGGTTTCAACAATGGCCATTCCATACCCTTCCAATCCTGCCTTCTTTACAGGGTTATTGGTAATTAACCTAATCTTCCTGATTTCAAGGGCATAGAGCATCCCTGCACCCACACCATAATCACGTTCATCATCCTGAAATCCCAGTTCCACGTTGGCCTCCACAGTGTCGCGTCCCTGCTCCTGAAGTTTATACGCTTTCATTTTGTTGTATAAACCAATGCCACGTCCCTCTTGGTTCAGGTATATGATCACTCCCTGCCCCTCTTTCTGGACCATCCGCATGGCTTCGTGCAACTGGTCGCCGCAATCACACCTGAAACTTCCAAATATATCACCGGTCACGCATGAGGAGTGAACCCTTACCAGAACACTTTCATCGGAACTCCACTCTCCTTTCACAAGTGCCACGTGTTCAAGGCCGTTGGATTTTTGTATAAATGGAATCAGTTTAAAATCTCCGTATTCAGTGGGAAGATGAACCTCGGTACCTTGCAGCAGGATGCTGTCGGAATTCAATCTGTATGCGATCAGGTCCTTGATGGCAATGATCTTCAGATTCAGTTCACGGGCCATTTTAAGTAGTTCGGGAAGCCGTGCCATGGTTCCGTCCTCATTCATGATCTCCACCAGGACTCCTCCGGGTTTGAGGCCGGCAAGGACCGCCAGATCAACCGCTGCTTCGGTATGTCCCGCACGTCTGAGAACACCCTGCTTTTTTGACTTCAGAGGGAAAATATGACCCGGCCGGGCCAGATCGTCAGGTCGTGTCATCGGGTCTACCAGGGCTCTGAGGGTTTTTGCACGGTCAGATGCCGAAATACCAGTGGTGGTACCATGTCCCAGCAGGTCCACCGATACAGTAAATGCGGTGGTGTGACTGCTCGTATTGTGGGTTACCATCAAGGGGAGGTCCAGTTCGGAACACCGCTCTTCGGTGAGTGAAGCACAGATCAGACCCTTGCCATGAGTGGCCATGAAGTTTACGGTTTCAGGAGTAACCAGTTCTGCTGCGCAGATGAAATCCCCTTCATTCTCTCTGTCCTCATCATCTACAACGATAATGATCTTACCATTTTTGATATCCTCCAGTGCCTCCTCAATGGAATTGAGTTTAATCCTGGGTTCTGTTTGTTGGTTGCCAGACATTGTCTTTTATTCCTCCCAAATACCTGAAAAAACCGGCCAGAAGGGCCAGGTTCATCAGAACAAAATGTGAAACGAATCGCAAAGATATACTTTGAATTTTAATTTTCCTCAGGATCTGATCAATAACAGGGGTGAGGAGCGCCACCAGATGCACAACGGCCAGGCCCAGGTAAACTCCACTTTTTGTACCGAGGAGAATGGATGAACCAAAGGTGATCATGACCAGGAAGGGAACGAACCAACGGATCACCTTGTGTGAGAAAAAGCAGAAGCCGATTCCGCGACTGCATTTAAAAATCAGAGGCCAGAAAAGGGAGAGGTTCTGGAAATTACCGGCCGAGATTCTCTTTTTTCTGCGGAACTCTTCTCCGGGATCGCTGGAGGCTTGTTCATAGACCATAGCTTCGATGTTGCTGATGCAGCTTTTTCCCTGTTTCAGAACGGTCATATTTATGAAGAAATCGTCCACCAGGAACTTGTCGGGGACAGGCCGGTAGAGGGATTTCCTGACCGCATAACAACCTCCAAACGGGCCCATCATAGATCCCCAGATCAGGCTTTCGTGGTGTTTGATCCTCACTTCACGGCTGATATAAAATTTTTCCTGTCTCGAGATCCCCTCTCTCTTCACCTCTGTATTCACCATTCTGGAGTCGACCAGTCCCGTACGCTCCTCCTTGAAATAGCAGATTAACTCGGTAAGAGTATCCTTGTCGAGCATCACATTTGCATCGGTGATGACCAGGATCTCTCCCCTGGCATTCTTTGCCAGCTGGTTGATAATTCCTGGCTTTCCCTGTCTCTCGGTAAAAACAGAGAGGTGAAGGGAGGGATGTTTTTCATGCAACTGCTGTAATACCTGGTTGGTATTGTCGGTGGATGCATCCGATCCCACCAGTATCTCCAAACGCTCAGGGAGGTAGTTGCTTTCCAGTACCGATCTGATTTTATCACCGATGACCTTCTCCTCATTATAAGCGGCAATCAATACCGAGACAGAAGGCAGCTCAGCCGGAAGAAATTTTTCAAGTTCCTGTTCTTTTTTCCTGGCAAGCAGACGGAGGATCTCCGGAAACATCAGGTAGGAGTAAAGGATCAGGCTTAGGCTGAGCCAGAATATGAGTTGAATGGTAATCATGCCTCTTCTTTATAAAACTGGCTTAACCGGTTTGACAGCTTAAAGTTATCAAATTCCCGGCTGATTAATTTCCGCGCGTCGGCCACCATGCGGGTGCTTTCTTCTTGATTTGTTATCAACTTAATAAGCAGGTTTCTAAACTTTTGCGGATCGTCTTCCACCATCACGTTTTGGAGGTTTTCCGCAGGTATTCCCTCGATCCCTGTGGTGGTGGTCACCACCGGCCTGCCGAGAGCCATTGCTTCCAGGATCTTGATCCTGATCCCACTCCCTGAAAGAAGGGGTGCTACCATGACCCTGTAGGACTGGATAAATGACCTGGCATCCTCTACCTCTCCATGGCAGGTGATGTTCGGGTGATCAAGTTTTTTCAGGAACCGGGCAGATGCATTCCTTCCCGCCACATGAAACCGGATCTCTGGCAGCTCGTCAACCAGGGGGTCAAAGACATGATCGAGGAACCACAATACTCCTTCCTGGTTGGGCAGCCAGTCCAGGGCCCCGATAAAAAAGAGGGTGGGCCCGGCCGGAAGTTCTGTGAGTGGATACTCATCCAGGTTCAGACCTGTGGGGATGGTAAGCATCGGAGTATCTGTTCCCTGTTCCCTGAAATAGGATTCATCCTGCTCACTGATGGGAACCAGACAGTCGACGCGGTCTGCCACCATCATTTCAAATCTTTTTAACCGGAGAACCAGGTTCCTGAGGTACCATCTTTTCAGTGGGGAGGTTTCCCGGAGTGCAATCCTGTCCCAGATCAGGTGCTCTGCATTGTGGGCGCGAAGAGAGATCCGGGCATGGCTCTCTTTCCTGATTTGATCGAGGTAATTTCCCGGATAGGGACCTTCTAACTGGATGATGTCAAAGGCCTCTTTCTCAAGTAGGTCGCTGAGTGCTATTCTGAATGCTTTGATATTGAATCGTTCTGCAATATAGGGTGTCTTTGATAACAACAGGTTGATTCCCAGCAGGAACGGCCTGATTGGTGTGTCACAATCCACACCAATAAAACGAATGGTATTTTGAAGTTCCCGGGGAATCTGCTCAACTGGGAATGAATGTTTTGTTGTATTCAGGGCCAGACAGGTGATCTCGTTCCCTGCAGTGTGCAGGCCTTGAAGCATATTGAGTGTGGCAATGGATCCTCCGTCCCTGGGAGGGTAAGGGAGCTTATTGGCCAGTATCAGAATTTTCATCTTCTCTGGAAGATTTTCCGAGACCGTTGATACAGTTTCTTAGCCCAGAGAAAGTAGGTTTCTACGTTCATGATCACCGAGTCGTTGGCAGCTTTGTATGTAAGCCATATACTCACAGGAATCAGAATGAAAGTGGAGATCCACATGCCTGCAAAAGGAGGCAGAATATTTTCACGAACAAACTTCTCACCTGTCATCGAAATCACATAATAGATCAGGAACATCAGCACACTTACAATCACGGGCATGCCAAGTCCCCCTTTTCGAATGATGGCTCCCAGGGGCGCACCGATGAAAAAGAAGATCAGGCATAACAGGGAGTAAGTGTATTTTCTTTGAATCTCAATCTGATACCTTCTCAGTTTGGAAATCTTCCAGTCGGAAGAGTTTGCGTGTGATGAGGTCAAGCCCTTGTTGCTTCGGGCAAAATTTATGGCCTGGGTGATGGCGCGTCGTTGCTCCAGTTTATTCAGCTGGGCGAAAGCAGAATCCACGTGAACCCTCTTCACCTCCAGGCCTTCCTCCCTGGCGATGGCTTTCAGGGAATCGGACAGAATGCGTGATCTCTTGATCATCAGGTTTTTTGACTTCCTCACCAGGGTCTGGTCTATGGTGGCGTGAAAACCATCCACAAGCAAGCCCAGGTCACCCTCCAGGGAATCTTCAAAATGTTGCAGCTGCGAGATATTCAGCATCTGAAAGGAGTTGCGAAAGAGGTTTTCGTCAGTGCGGTTCAGTCCGAATCCTGTCATTTCGATGATCAGTTCCTGGTGTTCAAAATGGCTACGCTGATGGGGGTAACTCTTGATATGACGCTTATCCGTTTTCTGCTTCTGCAGTTCTTCATAGGTACGTCCGTTGTAAAGGGTAAGAAGGAGATGTTTTTCGTCGGCCGACATCTTCATGTACCCCGAATCGGCCACTGTCACTTTGATGTTTCCCTCCTTTCTGGTATGATCAAAGATCAGGATATCTTTGAGCAGGCTGGTTTTATTGTCCCTGTCCCCAATACGTATGGAATAACCCTCCAGGTTATTGTCAAAAACTCCAGGTTTGATGCTGAGTTCGGGTCGCTGCTGCTGGATGTCGTAAAGAAGTGATCTCATCTTCAGATTGGTGACCGGCATGATATAGTTGGCAAACAGAAAGGCTCCAATGGCAATGGAGGCCGAAAGTACCATGACCGGGGCCATGATTCTCACCAGCGAGATCCCCGATGATTTTAAAGCCACCAGCTCCAGGTTTTCTGCCATGTTTCCGAAGGTCATCAAACTGGCCAACAGCACCGCCAGGGGCATGGCCATTGGAACAAGGCTAGCACTGGTATAGAGCAGGAATTCAGATATTACGCTCATTTCCAGACCTTTCCCGATGAGATCATCGATATACTTCCAAAGGAATTGCATCAGAAGTATGAATACCACAAAGAAAAATGTCAGGATAAGCGGACCAACAAAAGATCGTATGACAAGTAGATGTAACTTTTTCACACCGCTCCCTATTCGTGTCTATCTTTCAACGAAGACAAAGTTAATTTATTTTAGAAAAGGGAGCGTACCTAAAGACCGATGGCCTGTTTTAATTCAGAGATCTGGGTATCCCAGAGGTCGACAGCATCATCTTTTTCATCCTCTTCAGCAAAATCTGTAATCAGTAATGCCACATCTCCGGTGAGTTCATCGGTATGGATCCTGAACTCAAAGAAATGCTCCTGGTCGTCGTCATCCTCCCAGTGAAACCGTATGAATTTATTGGCTTTTTTCTGTATCACGGAAGCCTCCTGCTCGGTTCCTTCCCAGATAAAAGTAAATTTACCCGTTCTCAGATTCACATCGTCGGCAAACCATTCTGAAAGACCTTCGGGAGTACTTAACCTGGTGAACAGAATATTTGGGGAAGTATTGAGCGTATACTCAAGTTCGTATTTTATTTTCATACTGTGAGGGAATTAGTCCATAATTCAGCCTTACATGCAATATAAGAAAATTTCGGGGATTTCAAAATCCAGTAAGTCAGAGCAATGTTCAGGAATTCAAATCAATGGAATGAGTATAAAAAAGCGTGGAGGGGGGTATCTTAGGGGAAAGTAACTATATTTACCCTTTCCAAAATCTGAAAACCACTTATACTATGAATGCAAAGAGTAAAAGCAACAAAAATGTTGTAATCGTGATCGCCAGTATTGCGGCAACGGGCGGACTTCTGTTCGGGTTTGATACGGGGGTGATCTCCGGTGCTATCCCATTTTTACAGGACTACTTTGAATTAACAGATTCTCAGGTTGAGAATGTGACAGCCCTTGGACTTATTGGTGCGGTTGTTGGTGCGCTAGTCACTGGACGAATTACTGATTACCTGGGAAGGAAGAAAGTGATCCTGGCCTCTGCTTTTGTCTTTGCTACAGGTGCCGTCTGGACAGGCCTTGCACCCACTGTAACACAATTGATGATTTCTCGTTTTTATCTTGGACTGGCTATCGGTGTTTCATCTTTTGCAGTTCCCTTGTATATCTCAGAGATCTCACCCACAAAAATCAGGGGAACCCTGGTTTCCATGTTCCAGTTACTGATTACAGTGGGTATTCTTGCGGCCTACCTCAGTGACAAGGGATTTGCTGATAATAGCAACATTGAGTGCTGGCGCCCCATGCTCTACGTGGGGGTAGCACCTGCACTTATTCTGTTTATCGGGATGTTTTTCCTGCCCGAAACACCACGCTGGTTGATGAGTAAGGGACGCGAAGAGGAAGCTCGAAAAGTATTGGATAGAATTGAAAGTCCTGAGTTTATTGATGATTCCATTTCTGCGATGAAGAGCGATATTGCTATTGATAAAAGCCAGCAAGGCTTTAGGGAGATCTTCAAACCATGGCTGAGAAATGCACTGATCATTGCCATGGGAATCATGTTCTTCCAGCAGTTTGTGGGGATCAATACCGTTATCTATTATAGTCCGAAGATTTTCCTGGCAGCAGGATTTGAAGGTGCTGAAGCAGCCATTGCTGCATCTGTGATAGTAGGTGTAGTCAATGTGCTCTTTACCATTGTATCCTTGTTTATCATTGATCGCCTTGGTCGAAGGAAACTCTATTTTATTGGGGTAACCGGCATCTTTTTTGCGCTGATATCTATGGGACTTGGTTTCATGCTTCCGGGAGCTGGCAAATGGTTCCTGGTGATCTCCATGCTTGTCTATATCGCTTTCTTTGCCATTAGTCTTGGCCCATTAGGCTGGTTAATGGTAACTGAAGTATTCCCTACCAGGGTTCGTGGACTGGGTGCTTCCATTGGTTCTCTATCCAACTGGGGCTTCAACACCCTTGTTGTATGGACATTCTTTAAAATGGCCAGTGCCATTGGCAATGCCAAAGAGGTTGTG
>JAGLPR010000297.1 GCA_023137255.1 Bacteroidales bacterium
CCGAAAATCCCAGGTACGATAACAGCTGGTACACATTTGGCCCGTTTAATCCTGCACAGGGGGAGTATGTGGAGACTTATCAGGGATATGTATTCAAGATCATCTGTGAAGGAGTGTCGGGTGATGACGGGAACATGTATCGTTACTATCTGAGCACCAACGCAAATGAGAACAGACCTATCGAAGGGGCCAATGCCTTTGCCTATGAGTACTCCTTCAGGATGCACAACGATAATGAGGAGGTGTCCCATATCTATCCCTATGTGGAGGATGGCACTATTTCGGTAAAAATTTCCAATTTTGACTGGGACCTGGATGGACACATCATGGTGATCTCGGTAGAGAGGATTGGAAGCGACGTAAAAACTTCGGGCGAGGATCACTGGGCCCAAGATGAGCTTAGGGTGCAGGATGAGGAGATAGGAACCTCTTTCGATTTCAGGTTTATTAAAGCAAGTTCTCTGGTACGCAACAACAATGTGGTGGTCAATGTAAGGAACCAGTTTGGCGATGCCATGCCGTTTTACACGATCCCCATTGGCGGGGTTCCCAAATACAGGGGAGAGGTGGAGTTTGTTCCCATGGAATGATTTGAACTAATACTATTTTTGTGAAAAGGTTACCGGTTCTTATTCTGATTGTCCTGCTGTCAACGGCCGGATCGGCCCAGACTTACAAATTTTCAAAATATGACGTGGCGGATGGTCTGATCGATAAATTTACCTACACCATTAATCAGGACCCACAGGGTTTCCTGTGGATCGGTACAGGACAGGGTCTCTGCAGGTTCGATGGAAACGTATTTGAGCAGGGCTTCAAAGGAGACACCATTCCGGTGAATATTGCACATGCAAGCCTGCTGGATTCCAGGGGAAGGTTGTGGTTCGGACATGAAAATGGATTGATCTCTGTTCGGGTAGACGGAGCATTCAGAGTAATCGAACCTCCGGACAATCACCGGTCAAAAATTACCGCCATCAGGGAGGATCCTTCCACAGGCAACATCCTGGTTTTGTGTCAGCAGAGTGGTGTGCTTATGATCGATGCAGCCCTGCAGATTGTGCATTCAGGGGATCCCGCTGATCCCGATGATGCCTTTGCCGGCAAATTCCTATTCGATTTCCAGGTGACGCCAGAGGGCCACCTGCTGGTAGGAACCCAGGAAGGCTTAAGCATATTCAGATTCGACACTGAACTGGAAACCTACATCTGGACCGGATTGATTCCTGGCCTGGAAGATCTGGGAGTCCAGGAACTGGTGACGGCTATCGACGAGGATGAATACTGGGCAGGTACCGAGGACGAAGGATTGTTCCGGATCACCGGCAATGGATATGATCCGGCCACCTATCAGGCAGAAAAAATTGGAGAGGGAAGGGGGATTGAGTACGCCAGCATCTCCTCCATTGTATTTGATGGAGATCGTCGGGTATGGATCAATAGTTACGGCAAAGGGATCTACCGTTTTGATCTGGACCTGAACGGGAACCTGGGAGCATCAATCCTGTTTGATGTGCAAGCGGGACTTCCCAATGAATATATCAACCAGGTCTTTATCGATGAGGAGGGGAACCAGTGGTTTTCTTCCCAGGGCAATGGAATAGGAGTATTACGTGACCAGGCTTTCACCTTCTACTCTGTCTGGGAGGAAGAACAAAACACAGATATACACTCCATTTATGTAAACGGAGCGGAGCAGTGGTACGGAGGGGAGGGTCGAATTGCCCACACCACCCATGTCGGCCTGGGCGATTACACCTACCTGGACAGGGCGAACGGAGTTCCCGACGACAAAATTACAGCGCTTTATCAGGATTCCGCCGGGGATCTCTATATCGGGACTGAAGCGAGCGGACTGTTTCGAATGAGAAAGGGTAGTACCAGGATCAACTTGCTCATAGATTCAGGGAATTCCCTTGAAAAAAACATCAATGCCATTGACGGACACGGTGATAGTCTTTTTGTGGCCACCAATAACGGGGTTTATACCCTGAATCCTGCCACCGGTCGCCGTACCTTTCGCAGCACCAGCAACGGACTCCCCCATAACCAGATCAACGATATCCTGGTCGACAGCAAGGGGGTGGCATGGATTGCTACGAAAACCAGCGGACTTTGGAGCATGAATTCCGACAAACAGTTCCTCATCGAAGGCAAACCAAAACTTGAGTTTACCACCCTTGAAGAGGGGGAAGATGGAGTCATCTGGGCCGGAACTTTGGGAGATGGCGTCTTTCGCTTTGATTTTAACGATGAATCACTGGCCCATTTCGGTACCGCTAAAGGGCTCAAGTCGGCCTACACCTATGCCATTGCAGCCGATCCCAAAGGCAATATCTGGGTGGGGCATAGGATGGGTCTTAGCTGTATCTATCCCACACGCGATGTGGTTCAGATGTTTGGTCAGGAATCGGGATTTGAATCTGATGTAAGAAAGAATGCGGTGGCAGTCACCCCCGGGGGCAAAATGCTTATTGGCAGTAGGGGTGGAGTCATCCAGTATGACGCATTCCAGGCCAGGGAAGATACCGTGGCACCCAGGTTAAGCCTGAAGTCGGTGCTTATTAACAATGAACCATGGGATCTCGGGCAGGAGATCAGGTTAAAATATGGCAAACACATAGTTCGGATCGATTTTGTGGGGATCAACCTGAGCAATCCGGAGCAGGTAACCTACCAGTACAAATTGGCCGGCCATGAAGAAGAGTGGTCCGATGCTTCACAGGTAGCTTATGCCTATTATGGTCGTGTGGAGGACGGGAAATTCACCTTCATGCTGCGGGCCTGCGATGGCAACGGGAACTGCTCACCCACTCCCCTGACTCTTAGTATATCTGTCAAAATTCCCATCTGGAAAGCGTGGTGGTTCCTATTCTCAGCCCTGATGCTGGTGCTGGCTACCATCTTTATCATATTTAAGATCAGGGAGCGCAACCAGAAAGCGATCCAGGAGTACCTTCAGCGGCAGCTCGATGAACGAACCCGGGAAGTGGTTCAGCAGAAGGAGGAGATTGAGGTTAAGAACAGGGACATTACTGATTCATTGAACTATGCCCAGCGGATCCAGGCCAGCATTCTTCCTTCCATTAAGAAATTGCATGATGCTTTCACCGGGAGTTTTGTCTTCTACCAGCCCCGCGATATTGTATCGGGCGACTTCTACTGGTACGAGCAGGTGGATGAAAACAGGTTCATTATTGTCTGTGCCGATTCCACCGGGCACGGAGTTCCCGGAGCATTCATGTCCATGATTGGTACCACACTAATTAAAGATATCTGTCTGCGTTCGGGTATTATTAAGCCTTCGCAGGTGCTTACCACCCTGGATAATGAGGTGAGGGAGGCTCTGAATCAGAATGTAGAGACCAGTGGATCCAACGATGGAATGGATATCATTGTGGCAGAGGTGGACATGAGAACCTATAGGTTCACTGTGAGTTCGGCCATGCGACCTGTGATCATCTATTCAGGAGGCGAGCAGATCTATGTGAAAGGAAGCAGAAGCTCTATCGGGGGACAACTGGATGAGGACCGGGTGGAGAAAGATTTCATCGACCAGGAGTTTAATCTGAACAAGGGAGATATAGTCTATATGTTTTCTGACGGGTACCCCGACCAGTTCGGAGGACCGCTGGGCAGGAAGTTCAAGATGGTAAGGCTCAAAAACCTGCTCAGGGACATTCATGACAAACCCATGGATGAACAATACAACTACATCAAAAGCAATTTCTTCCTCTGGAAGGAGGATCTTGAACAGGTGGACGATGTTTTGTTTATGGGAATCAGGCTTTAATCAGATCTCCTCCAGGTCAATTCCACTTAATACAATCACATCTGTGGTATCGGTATTGCTGCGATTGTAATCCCTGTCGAATATGTAGAAAGTATAGAATATGGTGTCATATTTGATGATAGGGTAGGCAATTTCCAGGTCCATGGTCCCGCTCAGGGGTTGCTTATCCAGGTAGGGGATCCGGTATTTCAGAACACCTCCATCATCATCAGGCACCTTCACATATTCGTACCCCTGGAGGTCATATAACTGTAGAAAAAAATTAAACTTAACCGTATCGGGCAGGTTCAGGTCCGCGGTATCGACCAGGGGAAGCAGGCCCACATTCCCGTCCCCATCGGTAAAATCGAAGGTAAGCTGTCCCATGAGGGTCTTGTTACCCAGTTGGTCCACCGTGATAAACAGGCCAAATCCCTGGTAATCCACCACCGGTTCGTCGGGATATACCGGGTCAATCTGGTTACAGGCTGTCCACAGGAGAAATAGAAACAGTATGGCAGCAACAATGGGTCTCATCTTAAATACAATATTACAAAAATCATGCCTATTTCTTTCGCATAAAAATCCGGATGGGAACCCCGGTATAATCGAAATTCTTGCGGATCTGATTCTCAAGGTATCTTTTATAGGGCTCCCTGATGTACTGTGGAAGGTTGCAATAAAATGCAAACGCCGGAGCATGGGTGGGTAGTTGGGTCACATATTTGATCCTGATGAATTTACCCTTCACCGCCGGAGGGTGGTAATCTTCAATGGCCTTTAACATCACCTCGTTCAGTTTTGAAGTGGGGATCCTGACCATGCGTTGTTCATACACTTTGATGGCCAGTTCCAGCGCCTTATGAATGCGCTGTTTGGTCAACGCGGAAACAAACAAAAGCGGAACATCCACAAAGGGCTCCAGCCGTTTCCGGATCCGTTCCTCAAACTGTTTCATGGTCATGGTTTCCTTGTCCACCAGGTCCCATTTGTTGACCAGTATCACCACCCCTTTCCGGTTGCGTTCAATGAGATGAAAGATATTCACATCCTGACTCTCTATCCCAATGGTGGCATCGATAAGCAGCAAACAGACATCGGCATGTTCGATGGCCCTGACCGACCGCATCACCGAATAGAACTCCAGGTCCTCCTTTACTTTGCCTTTCTTCCTCAGCCCCGCTGTATCGACCAGGTAAAAATCGTGATTGAACTTATTGTACCTGGTGTGGATGGAGTCGCGGGTGGTTCCTGAAATGGGAGTGACAATGTTTCTCTCTACACCGATCAGGGCGTTCACCAGGGATGATTTTCCCACATTGGGTCGTCCCACCACAGCAATCTTGGGAATGTCCTCCTCTTCCTCCTCCTCCTTCTTCTCAAACATGGAGGTAAGTTTATCGAGCATCTCTCCGGTTCCACTTCCGTTGATGGAGGAGAGCGCAAAATAGTCACCCAGTCCAAGTCCGTAAAAAACAGCGGCATCGTACAGCCTGCTGGAGGAATCCACCTTATTGACTACCAGCACTACCGGTTTTTTTATCTTCTGGAGCATACCTGCAATGGTCTGGTCCAGGTCGGTGATCCCTGAAATCACATCCACCAGGAACACCACCACATCGGCCTCTTCAATGGCCAGAATTACCTGTTTGCGAATCTCCTCTTCAAATATATCGTCCGAATTGGTCACATACCCGCCGGTATCGATAATGCTGAATTCGTGTCCGTTCCAGATTACCTTGCCATAGTGCCGGTCGCGGGTAACACCACTCACCTCATCCACAATGGCCTGACGTGTTTCGGTCAGGCGGTTGAAGAAGGTCGATTTTCCCACATTGGGTCTTCCGACGATGGCCACAATATTTCCCATACTCAAACTTGCTTAATGGTAACCGAAATTCTTAATGAATCGTTCATTGTTGCGCCACTCTTTTTTGACCTTCACACGAAGTTCAAGAAACACCTTTTTTTGAAAGAAGGCTTCCATATCGAGGCGCGATTCCCTGCCCACCCTTTTCAGGGCTTTCCCCTCATTTCCAATGAGGATTCCTTTCTGACTTTCACGCTCTACGTAAATCAGGGCACTGATGCGAATCAGTTTACTATCTTCCTTGAACGATTCTATCTCCACCTCCACGGCGTAAGGGATCTCCTGTTTGTAGTGCAGAAGGATTTTTTCCCTGATCATCTCCCCGGTAAAGAAGCGTTCAGATTTATCGGTGAGCGCATCTTTCGGGTAGTATGGAGGTGATTCGGGCAGGTGGTGCAAGATCCTGTTGAAAACAGATTCGACATTGAAATTTTTCAGAGCGCTAATGGGAATAAGCTCTGCATTGGGGAGAATCTCATTCCACTGCTCCATGCATTGTGTTACTTTATCCTGGTTGCTCTGGTCTATTTTGTTGATTACCAGAAGCACGGGCACTTTGGCTTTGGCAACTTTCTGAAGGAATGCATTTTCCGGATCCGGTGTCTCCCCGATCTCTGTCAGATAAATTAGAATATCAGCGTCTACGAGCGCAGAGCGGGCAGCCTTTAGCATGGTCTCCTGCAGTTTATAGTTGGCTTCGAGGATGCCTGGAGTATCTGAAAAGATAATTTGGTAATCGGGCGAGTTCAGAATCCCTTGGATCCTGTGACGGGTGGTTTGGGCCTTGGCGGTAATGATGGAGAGTTTTTCCCCCACCATGGCATTCATCAGGGTGGATTTCCCCACATTGGGTAAGCCAATAATGTTGACATATCCCGATTTGTGTTCCATATGCTATTCGTAAGCGCTCATTTTTAACCGGGTGACCTCTTTCTCTGTCAGTAGCCTCCATTTGCCCCTTGGAAGGTTCTTCTTGGTAAGTCCGGCAAAGTATACACGGTCGAGTTTCCTGATCCTGTAGTCCAGCGATTCAAACATCCGCCTTACGATCCGGTTTTTTCCGGAATGGATCTCAAGTCCCACTTCTCTTTTGTTCTCATCACTGGCGTAATTGATGGCATCTGGCTGTATGAACCCATCCTCCAGGGTAATACCCTCGGCCAGTTTTTTCAGATCCCCTCCCGACAGGCCTTTGTCAAGGAACACATGGTAGATCTTTTTCTTATTGTGGGAGGGATGGGTCAGCTTTTTGGCCAGGTCCCCGTCGTTGGTAAACAGCAGCACCCCGGTGGTATTTCGGTCGAGCCGGCCCACCGGATAGACGCGTTCGCTGCAGGCATCCATGATCAGTTGCATCACCGTTTTTCGCTCTTTTGGATCTTCGGTGGTGGTAACATAATCCTTGGGTTTATTCAGCAGCAGGTATACCTTACGCTCGTTGCGGATCCTCTCCCCGTTGTACTTCACTTCGTCGCCCGGACTCACCTTGGTCCCCAGTTCGGTGATTGTTTTTCCGTTGACCGAGATCAATCCGGCCGAAATCAATTGGTCCGCCTCACGTCTTGAGCTGATTCCCGAGGCGGCTATGAATTTGTTCAGCCGCACCAGGTCATCGACAGATTTTCTTTTACCAGACTGACCTTTTGATCTGCCTGCGGGTCCTTTTCCGCTCTCAGCCTTAACGGGACCTTTTCGGGCACCGCCTCTTCTGACGGGCGATGAACTGGAAAATGAATTTTCCCCTCCGGATAAGCGGGATCCTGATTTTTTTTTGCCTGTTGAACTTTTTGGCCTTCCGGTCCCTTTATTATGTTGCCGTGGTTTGCTCAAAAGCCTGATTCTTAAAGAATGTTAAAGGGTACAAAGATACAGCTAATTAAGAAACATTCTGGAATAATAATTCTAACTTTGGTACCGTTTTAAAAATCAGGTATTTCAACCCTTTTTAATCCATAATATTATGAGTCTTGTCATCTCCATTTCAGGCATCAGGGGAACCATCGGGGGCTTACCCGGCGAAGGTCTTACACCCATTGATACTGTGCAGTTTGCATCGGCGTACGCTTCCTGGTTGATTCATGAATCGGGGAAGGAGCGGCCGGTGGTTGTTCTGGGTCGCGATGCACGCATCTCGGGCCCCATGGTGGAGCAACTGGTTTCTGCTACCCTTTCTGCCATGGGAGTGGATGTATACCTCATGGGACTGGCCACCACTCCAACGGTGGAGATAGCGGTGACAGCTTTGGGTGCCGATGGCGGGATTGTCCTTACTGCCAGTCACAATCCGGCAGAATGGAATGCCCTGAAATTGCTCAATGGTCGTGGAGAATTCCTCTCAGCAGGCGATGGAGAGTTGATCCTTCAGAAGGCCAGGTCCAATGATTATGCCTATGCAGG
Organism: Bacteroidales bacterium; assembly: GCA_023137255.1. GTDB lineage: Bacteria > Bacteroidota > Bacteroidia > Bacteroidales. The sequence goes on from JAGLPR010000297.1 coordinate 8,040, forward strand.
GGTAAAAAAACTGGGCAAGATTAAACCCCTGGAAAGAATGGACGTCAAACACATCGATCAGGTTCTGAAACTGGACCTGGTGGATGCTGATAAGATTAAAAGGAAGAAATTTAAGGTGGTCATAGATTGTGTAAATTCAGTAGGAGGGATCGTGTTGCCGCAGCTGCTTATGTCACTGGGAGTGGATGAGGTCGTTGAACTCTATTGCGACCCCACCGGCGACTTTCCCCATAATCCCGAACCCCTGCCGGAAAACCTGACTGAGATCTCTGAGGTCATGCTACGCGAAAGGGCAGATGTGGGGTTTGT
>JAGLPR010000298.1 GCA_023137255.1 Bacteroidales bacterium
AGGACCCCGGGCAATACAGCTTCCAACCTGTCGTCCACCAGGGCCCTGAGAGATGTGACCGAAGGACATGGACAGTCTTATTTCCCGGCTGCAGTGGGGGAGGTGAATGTGGTCAATGCCATGAAGCAGCACGAGTGTGTGATTGGCGGAGAGGGCAATGGCGGGATCATCTACCCTGAGTTGCATTATGGAAGGGATGCCCTGGTGGGAATTGCACTGTTTCTGACACACCTGGCGGAAAGCGGGTTAAGCTGCAGTGTATTGCGAAAATGTTACCCCGATTATTTTATTTCCAAGAATAAGATTACCCTTTCCGAGGGTGCCGATGCTGATGGTTTGCTCGATGCATTCGCGGCAGCGTACTCTGATTATGACATCAACACCGTAGACGGGGTAAAGGTGGATATGCCTGAGGGGTGGGTCCACCTGCGTAAATCCAATACGGAACCGATCATAAGGCTTTATGCCGAGGCCGGCAGCAGCGACGAAGCAGAGCGCCTTGCAGGTCAGGCCAAACAAACCATTAACGAATTGATTAAATAGATACATTTTACAGGACCCATGAAAAAAAGAACCATATTAGCCATAGTTGTTCCCTCGGTGCTGATAGCTGCCCTGATACTCTATTCTGTGCTTTCAGGCAAGGAGAAGGAGGTTGTACTGGAAACAGTGGTACAGCAGGGACAGTTCGAAATTGCAGTGATGGTCACCGGTGAGTTGCAGGCCATCCGTGAGACAGAGATCAAGGCACCATCGCAGCTGCGCAGCAGGAACCTGCGTATTCGCAGTGTGAAGATCCAGGAATTGATTCCTGAAGGTACCGTGGTCGATTCAGGTCAGTGGGTGGCTACCCTCGACCGGTCGGAGGCAGATAACTCTCTGAAAGATATCCTTGATAACCTGGAACAGAAGCAGTCGGAGTATATGCGAACCAAGTTGGATACCACCATGCAGCTCAGGGAACTACGTGACCAGTTGATCAATCTGAATTTTGCTATGGAAGAGGCTGAGATTACCCTCGAACAGTCGCAGTATGAGCCGCCTGCAACCATTCGTCAGGCAGAGATTGAACTTGAAAAAGCCACCAGAGCCTATGGCCAGGCTCAGAAGAACTATGGACTTAAGGTTCAACAGGCTCGGGCTGAGATGCGTGAGGCTGAGATCAATATGGCCCGGGATCGAAGAAGTAAGGAGGAGATGGAGGCTGTCATGAAAATGTTTGATATTCATGCACCCGCCTCGGGAATGGTAATCTATAAGAAAGACTGGAGCGGACAGAAACGAACCGCCGGTACGGAGATCAATACCTGGGACCTGGCGGTGGCCACCCTACCTGATCTGTCCACCATGATCTCAATGACTTATGTGAATGAGATCGACATCAGCAAACTGAATGAAGGGCAGCAGGTGAAGATCGGTGTGGATGCCTTTCCTGATAAGCAGTTTACCGGGGAGGTCATTGAAGTGGCCAATATCGGGCAGCAACTTCCCAACACCGATGCTAAGGTTTTTGAAGTTCGAATTGAATTAAATGAGCGGGACACCATTCTGAGGCCCTCTATGACCACCAGCAACGAAGTGATTACCCAGGTACTCGACAGTGTGCTTTTCATTCCCCTGGAAGCAGTACATGCCAACGACAGCCTTACTTTTGTATATACTCGGACGGGTGAAAAACAGGTAGTGGTCCTGGGTGCATCCAATGAGAATCACATTGTGGTGGAGATGGGACTCAAAAAACGGGATAAGCTCTATTTGTCGATGCCGGAAAATCCGGAATCATTTAAATATACCGGACTGGAACTGGTGAAGGAGATTGAGCGCAGAAAGGCAGAAGAGGAACAGAAGAGGCTGGAACAGCTGGAGAAGATGAACCAGCCAAAGCAAGGGCCCGAAAACTTCAGGCAG
>JAGLPR010000299.1 GCA_023137255.1 Bacteroidales bacterium
GAATCGATCATGGCAAACCAGATGCGGAGTATTCTGACCGCACTGGGCATCATTTTCGGTGTGGCAGCGGTAATTACCATGCTAGCTATCGGAAAGGGAGCACAAAAGGAGATTCTGGATCAAATTAAGATGGTGGGGGTCAATAATATCATGGTCACCCCCATTGTTACGCCACCCAATGGTGAAGGAAGTGAAGAGTCAGGCGGTGAGACTCAGAAGAAAAAGTTTTCACCCGGTCTGACTCTGGAGGATGTGGAGTCCATTCAGAAGGTGGTCCCCACTGTCAACTTGGCTTCGCCTGAGATCACCCTGAACAGCTATGTGATCAAGGATGGAAAACGGGCCAGCGCCAAACTTCTGGGTGTCTCCAATGCCTATTTCGAAATATTTAATCTTCCCTTGCAGGAGGGCAGTTTCTTTATTGACTACCAGGAGGAGAACGGAATCCCGGTATGTGTGATTGGAGCTAATATCAAAAATAAGTTCTTCAGCAGGGAGAATCCCATCGGCAAGTACATCAAGTTTGACAAGGTGTGGCTAAAGGTCGTTGGTGTACTGGAGAGAAACGATGTGAGCCTGACCCGCTTTGAGAACATCGGGGTCAATGTGATGAACGACAACATTTACGTACCGGTAAAAACCATGCTGTTGCGCTACCAGAACAGGGCACTTGTTGGATCAAGGATCAAGGCAAGCGAAGGGATGATCATCGGCCGGGGAATGGCCTTTGGTTTTAGTTCATCAGGGGGAAGCAATGAATCCAATAACTATAACCAGCTGGACCGGATCATTGTGCAGGTGCATGAATCCTATCAACTTGCTCCCTCCACAGACCTGTTGGCCAGGCTGTTGCTAAGGAGGCATGAAACAGTCAAGGATTTTGAGATCACCGTACCGGAGCTGCTGCTGAAGCAGGAACAGCGGACCAAGGATATTTTCAACATTGTTCTGGGTGCCATTGCAAGCATCTCCCTGCTTGTGGGAGGCATCGGGATCATGAACATCATGTTTGCCTCGGTGATGGAGCGCATCAAGGAGATAGGAACGCGACTGGCCATTGGAGCGCAAAAGAAGGATATAGTGGTACAGTTCCTGGCCGAGGCGGTACTGATTAGTGTGATTGGCGGAGTGATCGGAGTGATCATCGGGATCACCGCTTCATGGCTGATCACCAAATTTGCCGATATTCTTACCCTGGTTACCCCCATCAGTGTCATTATCGCATTTGCAGTATCTGCATCGGTAGGTGTCATCTTCGGATACTCACCTGCCAAAAAGGCCTCCGAAAGGGATCCCATTGAATCATTAAGGTATGAATAACATGTATCGCAACTTTTTTTTATCTATAGGCCTGATCCTGGGAATTCAGGGTATGGCACAGACTCAGACGGAACCAGAAGTTAAGACACTATCACTGCCTGAAGTGATAGAAGTGGCTCACGAACAGTCGCTGATGGCGCTGATGTCGAGGCATCAGTTCCGAAGCAGCTACTGGGAATTTCGCACGCATAAGGCCAGGTACAAGCCGGGACTAACCCTGGAAGGCACCGTTCCTTCTCTGACCAATGCAACGGAGAGTGTGATACAGCCCGACGGTACTGAAGAGTTTGTGGAGCGTTCGTTTATGAGAACCTCGCTGGACCTGCAACTGAACCAGAACATCGGTTTGACCGGGGGAAGGGTGTTTGTATCCTCCCAGCTCCAGAGAAACGACAATTTTGGGGAGGATCCTCCCACCAACTACCTCTCCTATCCGGTGACCATTGGTTTTTTTCAGCCCATCAACGGATACAACCAGTTCAAGTGGGACAGGAAGATAGAGCCGATTAAGTATGAGGAGGCAAAGCTGCAGTACATCAACACCATGGAGGTGGTGAGTCGACAGGCAGTTAGGTACTTTTTCGATCTGGCTCTGGCCCAGATCAACCTGGAGATTGCCGAGAAGAATATGGCCAATAACGATACCCTGTTCCAGATTGCCAAAGGCCGCTATCAGCTGGGTACCATTGCGGAGAATGACCTGCTGCAGATGGAACTCAGCTTCCTGAATGCCGGGGCAGCCATCAACGAAGCCACCATCGACCTGGAGCTTCGAAAGTCGAGGCTTCGCTCTTTTCTGGGATTTAACGAGCGGGTAAGTCTGAAGTTGACCCTTCCCAGGGAGGTGCCTGATATTACCATGGATTATGCAAAGACCCTGTCAGAAGCCAAAGCCAACAATCCGGAGATACTGGGAATGGAGAGAATGCTGCTGGAGGCGGAACGGGTTGTTGCCGAGGCACGATCCCAGAAGGGGATTCGGGGCGACCTGTTTGCCCAATTCGGACTGAGTGGGGTGGATGAAGACTTGCGTAACTCATACACCGACCTGGCCAGACAACAACGGTTGGAAGTAGGTATACAGGTACCGATCCTGGATTGGGGATTGGGCAAGGGACAGTACCGTATGGCCCAGTCGGCCGAGGAAGTGGTTAAGACAGATGTACAGCAGTCGATGATCGATTTTGATGAGAATGTGTTCCTCCAGGTGATGCAGTTCAACCTGCAGGACGACCAGGTGGCCATTGCTACGAAGGCCGATACCATTGCCGATCTCAGGTATGAAGTGACCAAGCAGCGGTTCCTGATCGGAAAGATCGATGTGCTGGACCTGAATGTGGCGCTTGAGGAGAAGGATGTGGCCCGAAGAGGATATGTGCAGGCTTTGAGGAATTACTGGGACTACTATTATGACCTGAGGGGCCTGACCCTGTATGACTGGCAAAAAGAGATGAAGCTAAGCGAGGACTTCGACGAGCTGTTGATCCAGTAGTTATTGCCTGAACTCTTTTGTGTACTGGAAGATATGTTCCAGGATGGCTTTGTCTTCTGCAGAGAGTTTTTGCCTCCTGCGTTCCATAGCCAGGGATGCAGCTTCAAGTACTTTCTCCATCCGGTAGGGAACAAAACCCCCGGCTCCTCCCCAGCTGAAGGAAGGTACGAATTTAGGAGGAAATCCACTATCAAAGATATTAGCCGATACACCCACCACCGTACCTGTATTGAACATGGTATTGATCCCGCATTTTGAATGGTCGCCCATGATCAGACCACAGAGCTGACTTCCTGTTCCAATAAACTCTCTGGATGGATAGTTCCAGATTTTCACCTCACCATAGTTGTTTTTCAGGTTCGAATTATTGGTATCGGCCCCCAGGTTGCACCATTCCCCAATTACAGAATTACCCAGGTACCCATCATGGGTCTTGTTGGAGTAAGCCTGGATGACACAATTCTTGATCTCTCCTCCCACACTACTATAGGGTCCGATGGTAGTGGGGCCATAGATCTTGGCTGAAAGTTTGACAGTGGCTCCTTCACACAGGGCAAAAGGACCCCGGATCACTCCCCCCTCCATGATCTCGCTCTCAGCTCCCAGGTAAATGGGTCCCATCGATGCGTTCAGGGTAATATATTCCCCTTTGAATCCCGGTTCCACAAACACCCTATCCGGATCAATTACCTGCACCGTATCACTAAGTGTGGCGCTCTTTCTTCCCCCGGTAATGCGTTGAAAATCCGCCTCAATCTCCTGCCCGTTCAGGTTGAATATCTTCCAGGGGTAGTCCACCAGCGAAACGGGGCCTTCGTACTCCTCCCCAATGCCGGTCCAGCTATCGGTATTGAAAGCATCCACCCCCTTTTTTCCTGTCCGGGCTGCCAGCAGCACCCCCTCCTTCACCAGTGCCTGCTCCTTTTCGAGATCCCTGATGGCTGCAATGAGCTGGCTGTCGGGCAGCAGAATGCCATTGACCAGCAGGTTATCCTCACCTGTGAGGCAGGGATATTTCCCCTTCAGGTAGTCGATGGTTAAGGGCGAGGATTTGATTCCCAGTTCTTTCTCCCACTTCCCGGCAATGGTGAGTATCCCCACCCTGATATCCGATCCCGGACGCGTAAAAGTAAGTGGCAATAGGTTTTCCCGGGAGTGGTCGTCAAAAAGAATCAGCTGCATCTTTTTTATTTAAAAGTAAACAAAAGCATGAAAACAAAAAAAGCCGGCCCTGTTTTGGGACGGCTTTCATACAGTGTTGAAACTCCTGCTATTTATTCTTCTTCTCCAGGTGGGTCTTATAACGGTTCATGAACTTATCCACACGTCCTGCAGTATCTACCAGCTTCATCTTTCCGGTATAAAACGGATGCGAAGTACTGGAGATCTCCAGTTTGATCAGGGGATACTCGTTCCCATCTTCCAGTTTCACAGTCTCTTTAGAAGCAGCTGTTGATTTGGTTACAAAGGTGAACCCGTTGGACATGTCCTTGAATGCGACAAGCCTGTAATTCTCTGGATGTATCTCTTTTTTCATTGCATTTGTAGTTTTCAAAATCGCCGCTTTTTTCAAAACGGAATGCAAAGATAAAAATGTTTGTTACAACTTCAAAATATTTTCCGGAAGTTTTGTCTCATTCACAGCCTCTTCCATAAATCTCTGGAACTGTTTTTCCTGGTCGAACAGGTAGCGGTAGGTATGGTGGGTTTTGGTATGGTATGCTCCTGTGGCCTGATAGAGTGAAATCATCTTGGGATTGAAGTCGCCTACCCAGGAGAGTTCAAGCTGAGTATAGTGCGGCTTTTTCTCCATTACTTGCTTCAACTGGTAGAAAATACCCGATTCTACTCCCGAATTCTGAAACTTGGGGACCACACCCGCCGCTGTACCACGGGCTCTGGTGATGGTTTTTTTTCGTTTGTAGTTGAGGAATCTCAATTTATTCCACAGATGAAGCTTTCCGTTCAGGTGTCTGAAAATCTGGTTGGCATCGGGCAGTAACATTATAAAGGCAATGGGTTCACTGTTGTAATAGGCATACCAGATCATCTCTTCATCCATGATGTCTTTGACCTTTCTCATCTCATCATAGAGTGAGGAAGGGTCCATGGGGGTATAATCCTCCCGCAACGTTCTCCAGGCCTGGTTATAGATACAGGCAGTGTCTTCCACAAACTTCGCAGCCTTGTTCAGTTCAAAATGGCGGTAGGAGTAACCCTCCCTGTTGTTGATCCACTGGGCGATTTTCCAGAAGCGCTCGGGGAAGGGTTTGTCGATATCTAAATGAAAGCCTAATTGCCTGTAGTAGAGCTTAAAACCGTAGCTTTCAAACAGCTTCCTATAGTAGGGGAGGTTGTAGGTCATGCCTATGGCAGGAGGGATAAATCCCTGAACCAGGCAGCCCCAGTTGGTATCGTTTTCGCCAAAGTTAATGGGCCCGGTCATGGCTTCATAACCGTTTTTGAACAACCAATCTCTGGCAGTGTCAAACAGCAGGAAAGCCACCTGCTGATCATCTATTGATTCAAAGTAACCGCATCCGCCGCTTTTTACATAGTCGGCTTCATCTTTGTGTGTGTCGTAAAAGGCTGCGATACGCCCCACGGTCTCCCCCTTTTCATTGAGAGCGATCCACCTGTTAGCATCACCGTGGTTAAAATAGGGATTGATTTTCCGGTCAAATGCTTTCTTAATCTCACTGTCAAAAGCCACCACATAGTTGGGATCGTTGCGGTAGAGCCTTCTGGGAAAATCGAGGAAAGCCCTTTCTTGCTTTTTGGAATCAACCGACAGGATCTGCATCATCATCTATAGTGTGAACCAATCGTTCATCATCCCATCTTCAGTAGTGTCCTGCTGCTGGGTATGATGAACAAACTCATTTCTATTTGATATATATATATAATCTGCTGCCCATTCCCTGAAATGGAGGGTGACCTCCTTCACTGCATGGAGAATGCTTCTGACCTCCTCGTCCGTCATGGTGGGGTGAAGCGACCACCTGACCCAGCCTGGTTTCTCTGAGAGGTCGCCATGGCTGATTTTTTCTGTGATCTCTTTGGATTGATCGTAGGAGACCTCCAGCAAAAAGTGACCGTAGGTGCCTGCACAGGCGCATCCTCCCCTGGTCTGCACCCCGAAGCGGTCATTTAGCAGTTTCACAAAAAGGTTGAAGTGGATCTCGGGGTGATAGAATGAAATCACACCCAGGCGATTGTCCACATTGTTGGCCAGTATTTCAATTCCCTCTATGTTTCTTAGCCCGGGCAGTGCAATTTCGAGCAGCTCCTCCTCCCGTTTCATGATGTTCTCCACCCCCATCTTTGCTTTCAGCTCTATGGCCAGGGCTGCTTTAATAGATTGCAGGAAACCGGGTGTGCCACCATCCTCACGCACCTCGATGTCGTCTACGTACTTATACTTACCCCAGGGATTGGTCCAGTCCACCGTTCCTCCCCCCGGATTGTCGGGAACTTCGGCGGTATACATGGCCTTGTCGAAAATCAGTACGCCCGATGCCCCGGGACCACCCAGGAACTTATGAGGTGAGAAAAAGATGGCATCCAGTTTCTCCATGGGATCTTCGGGGTGCATATCGATCTCCATATAGGGTGCATTGGCGGCATAATCCACAAATACCAAACCTCCATATTCATGCATCAATTTGGCCATCTCGTAATAGGGGGTATTCACACCGGTGACGTTGGAACAGGCTGTAAATGATCCGATCTTAAACTTCCGGTCCTTATATTTTTCCAGATTGGCCCTCAGATCGTCCAGGTCAACCCTCAGGTCTTTATCAGGCTCGATCATTACCACCTCGGCATTGGTTTCAAACCAGGAGGTATGGTTGGAGTGGTGCTCCATATGTGTGAGAAATACCACAGGACGTTCACCTTGCTTAACACAGTCGCTCTCACCGCCTCCGCACCCTTTCAGGCTCAGGATCCGCATCAGCTTGTTGATTACCGCTGTCATTCCGTAACCGGCAGTAAGAATCACATCATTGGGACCTGCATTCACATGCTTCTTGATCAGTTGGTGGGATCGGCGGTATGCTTTGGTCATCAGGGTCCCGGTCAGCGTCGTTTCTGTATGCGTGTTTGCCACAAAAGGACCAAACTGGGTCTGGAGCTTTTGCTCAATGGGCTCATACAGCCTCCCACTTGCAATCCAGTCAGCATATATGATCCTTTTTGTCCCGTAGGGAGACTCAAAAGTGGCATCGTTTCCGATGATTCTCTCCCGGAAGGGTTCAAAATATTTTTCCAGTTCACTCATTCACTACACTTTTGACTTTCGACCTTACAGACTTTACGACTCAATCCCTGCCTGAGAACCTGGCCAGCAATCTAAGGAATTCAATGTACAGCCAAATCAGCGTGACCATCAGTCCAAACGCCCCGTACCACTCCATGAATTTTGGTGCTCCCATTTGTGAAC
>JAGLPR010000003.1 GCA_023137255.1 Bacteroidales bacterium
ATGAGCCGGTGCAAGCAGGTATCCTTCATTCTTTCCATAAATTCCTGCGATCCGTTTTACCTCCGATTTGATCTTCTCCACCGGACCATTGGGCAGCAAGTCCTGTATATCAATACCCCCGAAATACTGCACTCGTTCCCCGAAAAGAGCTGTTAGATTTTCCGCGTCCATCCCTGCCGCAAGCGGTTGCATCGGGTTGAGCAGATCAAGCCCCATCTCAATAAAATCATCAATGATGGGAACAATCGACCCACAACTGTGCCAGGCGATCTTGACCTCTGGATTCACTTTACGCCATTCGTCAAACATATACTTAATCCTGGGCTTGAAATATTTTCTCCAGGTATCCGGATCCATCAGCATGCTCTGCTGCGATCCAAAATCATCCCCTGCCCAGATGATATCAGCGCCATGCCTGATCAAGTTCCTGCCGATCTCCAGGTTGATCTCCATGACCCTGTCAAACAGTGGTTCCACATAGGGAGCCTCCATCATCATGTCCATCATTAACTTTTCAAGCCCCACCAGGTACCAGGAGGTCTCCCAGAAGGAGGTCTCAATATCACCCACCACCGCATACTCCTCCCCGTATTTTGCTACGGTTTTTTTTGCTTCATCATACCTTCCCTTGGCATTGGGATCTGGAAAGGGGTAGTTCTCGATATCGGCCGCGGTGGCTGCATTTCCCAATGGATATTCGGCAAATTCACTGTAGAGGCCAATGTCTTTGAACACCATCCCCCACTCGTTGACAATCAGTCCGTCCTCCCGCTTCCGTGTGGGATGGTCATAGGGTGCACAGGCAGAAATGCCCACACAATCGTTTCCCAAGCTGGTAAGCAGATCCATGTGTGAAATTCGTGTGGATAAAAGAGAATCCAGTGGTTCTTCAAAAGGCATTCCCAGGTAATCCGATAACTTTTTGGCAGTCTGGGGGGTTACAGTGGCAAATACTGGGGGTCGGTCCACCACCTGGCCTGTCAGCGCTTTAATTACTCTCTTCTTCTTTGCCATTGTAATGATTGTGTCGCTAAGGCAGGATAAAATCACTCATCTAAGCGCATCAAAAAACACAAACCAAATAATAGATTTGCCCTTGACTTCTTATTGTAAATATATATATTTTTGAGGTTGACACTCATTATCACAATTCTTAAGCTGAAAGAATTGAAATACAATAAGCACAAAATGAAACATGCCCCGCTGCTTTCTGAAATCCTTTCCTTTCTCCTTTTGATTCTCCTGATTATTTCAGGTTGTTCTATGGAAAGAAACTCATCAGGCTCTGAAATGAAATCTGACATCGATTATAAAACCCTGGCGGAATCATTTCTGCATCCCCCCGATTCAGCCCGTCCGGGTGTCTACTGGTATTTCATGGATGGAAATTTATCTAAGGAGGCCATGACAGCCGACCTGGAATCCATGAAGGAGGCAGGCATTGGCAATCTTGTATTTCTGGAAGTCAATGTGGGTGTACCACGCGGAAAGGTGGATTTTTTAAGTGAGGAGTGGCAGGATCATTTCTCACATGCAGTGAAAGAGGCTGAAAGGCTGGGGATTGAGATAACCATGGGCGTTGGTCCCGGGTGGACAGGTTCCGGCGGACCGTGGGTTAAAATGGAAGAATCTATGAAGCACCTGGTCGCTTCTTCAACGACTATTCAGGGACCAGGAAGGTGCAGCACGATACTGGCTCTTCCTCCTCCACGCCAACCCTACTTCGGTGAAGCAGGATTAACACCAGCCATGCGGAAACAATGGCTGGCCTATTATGAGGATGTGGTTGTGCTTGCCTTTCCCACACCGGAGGCTGCTGAACAGATCAAGGACATCGATGAGAAAGCATTGGTATACCGGGCACCCTACTCTTCCCGGCCGGAAGTGAAACCGTTTCTTCCAGCGCCGGCACAGTTTCCCAATGCAACACCTGGTTCAGTAATACCAGAGTCGAAGGTGATTGATGTGACTGAATTTATGCAATCAGACGGTCAGTTCTCATGGGAAGCACCTGAAGGAGCGTGGACCATCATGCGTTTTTGCACCAGGAACAACGGAGCAGTGACACGCCCGGCCCCCGAACCCGGATTAGGCTTTGAATGTGACAAGTTCAATGCTGAAGCCTTCGACCATCATTTTGAAGCCTTCCTGAAAAAGCTTATTGAGAAGACTGGACTTCCCAAACCCGGATCCAAAAGCGGCTGGACCTTCATTCATATGGATAGCTGGGAGATGGGGGCACAGAACTGGACAGACGGGTTCAGGGAGGAATTTCAAAAACGGAGGGGATATGATCCCCTGCCTTGGCTCCCCACCTACTCAGGCCGGATTGTGGGCAGCCTGGAACAGAGCGAGCGCTTTTTATGGGACCTGAGGATCACAAGTCAGGAGTTGATTCTTGAAAACCATGCCGGTCGGATTAAAGAGATTGGAAAGGAATACGGATTCGGACTCTCTATTGAACCTTATGACATGAATCCCACAGCAGACCTGGACCTGGGATCTCTGGCTGATGTGCCCATGTGCGAATTCTGGAGCAGGGGATTTGGATTTAATACATCCTTCAGTTCTTTTGAATCCAGCTCCATTGCACATATTCATGGTCGGCCGGTTCTTTCAGCTGAAGCATTTACCGCTTTTCCTGAAGAGGCCTGGAAAAACTACCCCGGGGCCATGAAGGACCAGGGGGACTGGGCCTTCTGTACCGGAATAAACCGTTTTGTGTACCATACATTCGCCCATAAACCACTGGGGGATGACATACTCCCAGGGATGACCATGGGGCCGTACGGGGTGCACTGGGACAGAGGACAGACCTGGTGGCACATGTCGGATGCGTACCACCGTTATATCACCCGGTGCCAGTATGTATTGCAGCAGGGCCGTACCATTGCCGATGTGCTCTACATGACCCCGGAAGGAGCACCGCATATTTTCAGGCCCCCAATGACAGCCCTCACTGACAATGATACCATTCCCGACCGCATGGCTTACAACTTTGACGGGATCTCACCGCTAATGCTTATGGAACTGGCCGCTGTAAAAGACGGTAAAATTATCTTTCCCAGCGGAGCCTCCTATGAGATCCTGGTCCTCCCCATGTTTGAAACCATGACCCCTGAACTGCTTGAGAGACTCTCAGCACTGGCTGAAAATGGTGCTTCCATCATAGGCTCTCCTCCGCTTCGCTCGCCCAGCCTGGTCAATTACCCGGACTGCGACCTGGATGTCAAGGCACTTTCGGAAAAAATCTGGGGTGGGTTTGCTCCTCCTGCTGATGTCACTGAAATACCCTACGGAAAAGGAAAATTCATCTGGGGAGGCGGGTTGTCTGAAAAAGTACCCGGTGACCTATATCCCCATTATAATGCTACCTCCTCTGTACTCAGACAGATGAAGGTGAATGAAGATTTCATATCAAAAGGACCAGTGCGTTATACCCACCGCCGCATGAACCATATGGATGTATATTTTGTATCAAACCGCACCAATGAGTGCATTCATCCAGACCTAAGCTTCCGTGTAAACAGGGGCAAGCCTGAACTCTGGGATCCCATAACCGGGAAAATCCGCTCATTGCCGCAATACAGCCACCATGATGGCATGACCTCCATTCCCATGGAGATGGATGCATACCAGAGCTTCTTTGTAGTATTTCCAAGACACGTAGAGGATCATGCAGAACCGGTTGAGGGCTCTAATTTCGCAACAAAAACAACTGTAAGAGATCTGAAAGGACCCTGGAAAGTATCGTTCGACTCCCAATGGGGCGGGCCAGGAGAAGTGGTGTTTGAAGTACTGGAAAAGTGGACAGACAGGCCGGAGGAGGGAATAAAGTACTATTCAGGAACTGCCATATACCGGAAAGCAATCGAGATAGAGGATGAGGCAGGCCCCATGAGTCTTCACCTGGGGAAAGTGAACCACATGGCCAGGGTAATCCTCAACGGTAAAGATCTGGGAGTAGTTTGGACTGCTCCCTGGCAGGTGGATATTTCAGAAGCGTTGAAACAGGGTGAAAACCAGCTTGAGATCCAGGTGGCCAACCTCTGGATCAACCGGTTGATCGGGGATGAATTCAAGTTGGATGACGGTGTGGTCGATGGCCAGTGGCCAGCATGGCTCATGGAGGGTACGCCCAGAAACAGTGGGAGGTACACTTTTACAACGCACAGATATTATACCCGCAACTCCCCACTGGATCCCTCGGGATTACTGGGGCCGGTGACATTGCAAACCCATCAATATTAAATTTAATACATGGAATAGAATGATGACAAAAGTTGGATTAATCGGGATAGGACTGGATACCTACTGGGACCAGTTTGAAGGATTGCTGGAGAAGCTGCTGGGCTACCAGGATCAGATCAAAAAAAGAATAGAAAAATTCGGTGCAGAGGTGATCGATGCCGGAATGGCAGATAGTCCCGCCCGGGCCAGGGAAGCTGCCACGCTGCTCCA
>JAGLPR010000030.1 GCA_023137255.1 Bacteroidales bacterium
CCAGAGAAAGAGTGCCGGCAGCACCGAAACTGCCAGACGCCACAAGCGGGAAAAGAGCTCTTTCCAGGTAAATCCCCTCTCCTTCATCACCAGGGAGAAGGTCGCTGTGGCCATGAAATAGAGCAGGAACGCTGCGCCGAAAAAGAGAAACACCAGTCCATGCGAAAGGAATACCCCCAGCACAAGAGCCCCGAACAGCGCCATCTCCTTCCCTCGGAACTGCTGACTGTGCCTGATCCAGTAGCCAAATGCCCAGAAGAAGAATATAACCGCAATGCTGAAGGAGTAGTAACCCAGCAACAGGTAGTTGTGAAAAACAAAAGGGAAGACCAGGTAAACAAGCAGATTCTCCTTCTCCGGATAGATGCTCCTTACCAGGTACCTGAATGAGAAGACCACTCCAAACACATAGGCGGACAGGAACATCTTTTCTGCCAGCCAGGCCGGAAGAAACAGGTTGAAGAAGGTCAGTGCAAAATGTCCTGTCCAGTAACCCACAATGACCTCATTGATCCGGAAGAATTCCCTGAAGAGTTCAGAACCCTGCAGCAGTTGTATCAGCACATTTGAATTGTAGAGATGCTGGGGACCATCCAGCGAAGGCACATATTTGAATAACCACAGTTGCAGCATGCTGATCAGAACCAGCAACGCAAACACCCAAAGCTCATTCCTGATCACAGCGCCATAAAGTGTATCCACCCTGGCTTGCAGATTCTCAGTTTTCATTCCTTCAAAAATAGCGATTCCGCAATTGGTATTGTAATAATATCTGGCGTTCTTTGAATTTGTGAAAAGAGAACAGGCAAATCTCATTCTCCTTCAGCTCCTGGTGATAGTTGCAGGATTAATTTTCTATTCGCTGTTGCCGGGAATGCCAGGAATCCGCTTATTTGTGAATTCCGATGCGCTCTACTTACCCTCCATTTACCAGGACCTGTTTGTACATCGATCGGGCTTAAAGGGATGGCAACTGAACAGTGCGCCAACATTTTTTCCAGAGATGCTCCTCTATTTCCCTTTGATTGCCCTGTTGAAAGGAACAGCACTGACATCCGTAGTTTACGGGCTGGTTCAGATATTCCTTTTAATGCTACTAACTGACCGGTTCTTGCTTCTGGCAGATGAACGCATAAGCAGCACCACACGCTACTTGATCAGTTTCTCTTTCATGCTTTTCCCCCTTTCCGCGCTCCTTGGCGACGGGCTTATCATTCCCGCTCAGCTGTTCCTGTCAGGCTATCATACGGGTTCTTTTATCATCAGCTTGCTAGCTATGATATTGGCACTCAATTACATGAAAAAAGGAGGCAGAGCCAGGCTATCTTTTGTCGGCACGATCACTTTCCTGGCAGTCATATCAGACAAGCTCTTCATCATGAGCTTTGTGGCACCAGTGATTCTTTTCTCCTTGCTGCAAGTATTTCGAGCAGGAAAGAAGCCCCGATATCTGGTTCTGATGGCTATGCTGGCTCTGACAAGCTTCCTGGGTTTGATCACATTTAAGCTGATCGACAACTCCGAAATCATTGATTTTATCCCTGTTCATTCGAAAATGTTTCAATTCCAGGACATTCCGGAGGCTATGCGTGCCCTGGCAGACCACCTTACACGTGTGATTATCACATACCCAACGCAGCGCTGGCTGGTGCTGGCTACCCTTCTGTTTATTCTGAGTGCTATTGTTTACCTGATTATTTACCTGAGACCATACTTGTCCAGAAAGCTGGAGCCAGATATGGAGACCTCATACAGCCTGACATTATTCCTGCTCCTCTTTGTATTACTCGTTTCTCTTACACCGGTGATCAATGGCTACTATAGAGGGCCCTCGCACATCCGTTATAACTATCCCGCATTTATAATGGGTACAGCCGGCTTTGTATACCTGACTGCACGGCTCCTATCCCCCTTCCCTCCTCCTTCCTGGTTGAAAAAGTACTTCCCCTTTATCTGTACCATCCTGCTTTTCATAGTTCTCCTGGGTGTGGGAATAAAAAATGATTCTGTGAAAAGCCTCCGGCTATATGTAAACCACTATCCAGAATCGGTCCGGATCCTGGACGAGCTTAAGACGGAACACGGATTGAAATACGGATTGTCAGGCTACTGGCAGGCAAAATACAGTACCATTTTCTCAAGGTGCAATCTGAGGCTCTATAGCATAAGCGACAAATCCTACACACCTTCTTCCTACAATGCCAGCAACGAAAACTGGTACCATGATGGAGGTAGGGGAAGCCATGCAAACCCCGTTTTCAACTTCCTCGAGACCAGTGCTTTTGGCCATACTGATAAACTTACTTCTCTTTTTGGAAAACATATTGATACCCTATACAAGCAAAATGATCTGCTGGTTATTAAGGTGCCTGATTTTAAAATAGACAGGGAAAGTGGTGAGATCTACCCAATAGTTCACAAGAACTTACCGTTTATGCTTTAGATTTTATTTCTTTGTGAGAGATGCTGAAAAACCTTACCATAGCGGTGGTCATCCCTGCCCTGAACGAAGAGAAGCTACTTGGTGAGGTCATTGAAGCCATCCCCGGTTTTGTCGATCACATCATCGTGGTAGATGACGGATCAACCGACAGAACGGTGGAGGTGGCTGAGCAGAAGGGAGCTATCTCCATCTCTCACAACACAAACAAGGGTGTAGGTGCTGCACTGAGCACCGGGGTAGATGCTGTGCTGAGCATGGATGTGGATATCATGGTGAACATTGATGCAGACGGACAGTTCAACCCTGCTGATATTGAGAAACTGGTTCAGCCCATCCTGGATGGTCATGCCGATTTCGTAACTGCTTCCCGTTTTATAGATAAAGCATATAAACCGAAAATGCCGGTAGTAAAGTACTGGGGAAACAGGTTTATGTCCAACTTCATTAGCCGCCTAACCAGGCAGAAGTTCTACGATGTATCGTGCGGTTTCCGTGCTTACAGCCGTGAGGCCCTCCAGCGACTCAACCTCTTCGGAGAGTTCACATACACCCAGGAGACATTTATCGACCTGGCCTTTAAAAAGATTGCAATTCTAGAAGTGCCTGTCCATGTAAAGGGTACCAGGGAACATGGAAAATCGAGGGTGGCTTCAAACCTCTTCAGGTATGGTGTACAAACCCTGAAAATCATCATCCAGACTTTCAGGGACAACAAACCGTTCCGCCTGTTTGGTTTCATGAGTGTCTTTGTATTTCTCCTGGGATTGGGTTTCGCCATCTTCCTGGGTCTGCACTACCTGAAGAACGGCGTATTTACTCCCCATAAATGGGCCGGATTTATAGCTGGTTTTCTCTTCGTGGTTTCCCTGCTGTTGCTGTTAATCGGATTTGTACTGGACATGTTCGCCCGCATGAGAAGGAACCAGGAGGAGATCCTGTTTCAGTTGAAAAGAGACCGCGACAATGGATAGTCCCGTATTTATCCTCTCTACCGGACGGACCGGGACACAATTTTTCGAGGATTATATCAACCAGACCTCCGACGGTGCAGTTTGTCGGCACGAACCCTGGCCCTCACGGAGATTTAAGTTCCTCTCAAACCTCTACCTCAACCAGAAGGTGAGCCACAGACTGGTCGGCAGGTTCTACCAGAGGAGCAGGAGAAAACTCTTCAGGACCCTTGGAAACAGAACCTATATAGAGTCCTCAAATTTCATCTTCGGATGCATGCCCTCACTCAACGAGATCTACAACGACGTGAGGATCATCCACATTGTCAGACACCCTGTAAGCTATGTCTCCTCCCACCTGGGGAAAGGATTCTGGAGGGGGCACAAGCGCTTTTTTGCAAAGTATGTCCCCTACTGGCTGGAGATACTGGATGTTGAGGACCGCTCCGATCCCATCCAGCTACTGGCTGCCAGGTGGAACTATGTGAACAGGCAGATCGGTTCCTATGAGGACAGCCACCCTTATCTCAGGATCAGGTTCGAAGATCTGTTTTCGGGAGAGGCCGGCGTTTCATCGGACAGGCTGAACCAGATCAGGGAGTTCTGTGGAGTTCCTCCCCTGGATCGGGCAGAAAATGCACTGTGGCTCCAACATCCTAAAAATGTCTCCAGGCACAAAGATGCCCTCCAGCCCGGGGAGGTGGCTTTCATCCTGGCGACCTGTTCAGAATTGATGAAGGAGTACCAATATACCGGTCAACTACCATGAAAAACTGGTTCAGGTACCTATTTTATGCTTCTCTGATCTTTCTGGTAATCGCGCTCGTGAGGGCCGATTACCTGGTGGTTCCCCGGATCTTTGACCCGGTGAAGCTGATCCTCTCTCTGGTGCTCCTTTTTGCCGGATTCCTATTGAATGCCCTGAGCTGGCCCAAAGTGCTGCGGCACACTCCCTTCCGGGTCTCGGAGCGGGAAGGTATTGCCTCCCACGGCTTGGCCATTTTTGGCAAATACATCCCGGGAAAATTCTGGGTCATCATGGGCAGGGCCGAATACCTGGCCCTTAGATCGGGATATTCCCGCATGGACCTTGCGAGCCTCTCCCTGGATGCCCAGTTCATTGCTTTGTGGACAGCCCTGCTGCTGGGGACCATTGGGATGATCTCAGTCAAGGGAATCAGCCTCTATGGAATAAGCGTGCTAAGCCTGTTTATCCTGCTGAGCCTGGTGATCTTTACCCCACTCTTTCACCGAATGACAGAGTGGCTTCTCTCCAAAATCCTCAGGAAGCAGGTGAGGGTCCCACAACTCTCGCTAAACAAAGTGACCCGGGCCATGGTCTGGTACCTTATAAGCTGGAGTACCTGGAGCGTGGCATTCTGGTTCCTGGCGGCCAGCCTGGTGAGCGGCCCGCTTCCTGTTAACACCGCATTTGCCTTTGCCCTGGGAGGGTCCATGGGTATCCTCTCGATTTTTGCACCCGGGGGACTGGGGGTCAGGGAGGGGATTCTTACCGCTTATCTTGCCCTGGCCGGGATTGCGGTTCAGGATGCAACTACCATTGCTGTGGCCAGTCGCCTCTGGTTTCTTACAGGAGAGGTATTTATTTTCCTGACAGCCCTGCTCCTTGAACGTCGCGGGAAAAGTAAAGTGAACTAAGGTCAGGGACTAATTGGCCTTGCGGTCGTACATCCTCTCAAGGACCATGTTCATGGCCGTATCGACTGCCAGGCTATCTCTCTCTGCATAACGGCCGATCTGGCGCTGAAGCTTTGGATCGGCGGCAATCTCCGCCCTGATTTCATCCAATGCTTCAGTTTTATCCATGGACCTCCACACTTCCTTGTCATCACCTGTGGAATAGGAGACATGTATGCCCAGCCGGGCCAGATTGAAATCGGGAAGTTCGAGCATCTCCCAGGAGGCTTTGGTGGGTCTTATCCTCAGGAAGTTTTCAAAATAGGAGCGGGCCGTGGTTCCCGAATAGTGGATCGCCTTGGTAGAGAACTGCCTGATCTGGAAAAGCTGGTAGGCCGAAAGGATTAGAATGACGGCAGTGAGTGC
Organism: Bacteroidales bacterium; assembly: GCA_023137255.1. Lineage (GTDB taxonomy): Bacteria > Bacteroidota > Bacteroidia > Bacteroidales. The sequence goes on from JAGLPR010000030.1 coordinate 5,458, forward strand.
TCCAAAAGCCCACTGTCGCTTCTTTTTGCGCAGATGGCCGAGCAGGAAGGCCATGGGGATAGCCAGCAGCGGATACATGGAAATGTAGGGCCGAAGACCAAAACCGCCTCCAAACCACCAGCACCACCACGAACTCTGCACATAGATCATGGCCATCACATAGATCACCAGAGCCAGGAACCACTCGCGGGCCCGGGTGCGCATGAAGAAGATGCCCACCAGGGAGATGACCATGACCGGGGTATAGATTAACCATCCCTTTCTGAAACTGAAGAGGCTGTCGAAGATGTGGGGATGGGCAAAATAGAAAGTGGCTCCCTTTTCTGCATAGGTAAAGAACAGGTAGTGTCCTGTCACAGCTTTCCAGTAGAGGAACTGGGGTATCCATGGGATAAAGAATCCACAGAGCATGATCAGGACCAGGTACCACCGCTGCAGGTAGAAAAGCACCCTTTCGGTAAAAGACTTCCATCCGGTCACCCCGTAGAGAAACAGGAACAGGAACAGCAGGATGTTGGAGGGCCTGACCAGCGCGATCAATCCGAAAAGCAATCCTACCACCAGACCGTTTTGCCACGATGGCTTTCTATACCACCGGAGGACCAGGGTGACAAAGAGAGTGATAAGAAAAAAGTTGTAGCTGTGGGGCATGGCTGCTTCCTTGGTGGCATAGTAGAATAGATTGGTCCCCAAACCCACAGCCAGAAGGACAATGGCCGTAACCACAGGATCAAAATATTTCAGGAGCAGCCTCTTTAGCAGGATCAGGCCCAGGAGAGCGTAGAAGAGACCGCTGATGATCAGCATCAGCTGGTAGATGTTGGAGAATCCGTCTGCAGCTTGCCCCAGAACCGGGGCGAGCCAGTGGGCCGCGAAAAAAAAAGGGGCGTACAGAAAGGACAAACCCATGGAGGTCACCACAAGCCGGTTCCCGTTCTCCAGCTTCTCATACCAGAACTTATTGTCGTTCTTGAAATTTCGATCTTTCCTGAATTTCCCATCACCAATGAAACCCAGGGTCACATCGCCATAAATCACTGTGGCTGGCAGGTAACTGTAGTAGGAGATCACGTCGTACTTGATCACACCCCTCCTTCCGTCTTCATTTTTCTTCCATTCCTGAAAAAAAGAGATTGCCCAAATCGAAAGTCCCAGGAAAAGGAAAAGTGATATCCCGGGGAGTTTTTCTAATGCTAAGAATCTTTTGAGCATGGCCAAAGATAAAGAAATAATTGTACTATTTTTGACCCCGATTATCACCTTATAGCAGGCCAGGATGCTCTTCAACTCCTTTATATTCTTTGTATTTGGCTCCCTCTTCTTTTTGCTCTTCTACTTTATCAAAAGGTCAGGGAGCAGGGAATTACGCTGGGGGTTCCTGGTGGCGGCATCCTTTTTCTTTTACGGGTGGTGGGACTGGCGTTTTCTCTTTCTGATCCTCACAAGTGGTTTTATCGACTATTTCGGGGCCAGGGGAATCTACAGGTACCAGAAACAGAAGAAGCTCTTTCTTATCCTCTCCATTCTCGGCAATGTGGGATCGTTGGCGGTATTTAAATACTCGGGGTTCATCGCGGAAAATATAGATATGGTTTTGGGACTGGCAGGTGTGAAAAGCAACCTGGCGGGTGATATCCCGGAATTCATGCTATTGTTGCCTGTGGGCATCTCCTTCTATACTTTTCAATCGATGAGCTATACCATCGATGTATATCGCGGACAGATGAAACCCACAACCAATGTGCTGCACTTTTTTGCATACCTCTCTCTCTTCCCACAGCTTGTGGCCGGACCCATTGTCAGGGCAACAGATCTTCTCCCCCAGCTTAGGGAGCTCCGTCCCACCAGTGAAATAGAGCGCTGGAACGGATTCAAACTGATAATCATTGGATTTTTTAAGAAGGTCGTGCTGGCCGATAATATCGCTCCGCTGGTAAACTCGGGATTCGCCAATATACACATGACCGATAATGGCCCTTTCTGGTGGATCGTTATCATTGGATTCGCCTTTCAGATCTATTTCGATTTCAGCGGATACTCGGATATCGCCAGAGGTCTTGCCAAATGGATGGGACTTCATTTCAGGCTGAACTTTAATCATCCCTACCATTCCAGGTCGTTAAGGGAATTCTGGGGCAGATGGCACATATCACTCTCCACCTGGTTCAGGGATTTTGTTTATATCCCCCTGGGAGGCTCCAGGAAAGGCAGGTGGAACGCTCATGTTTTCATGTGGATAACCATGGTGGTAAGTGGATTGTGGCACGGGGCGGCATGGACCTTTATAATATGGGGCGGGCTGCATGCGTTCTACCTATCAGTGGAACGTGTTACACGCTGGCCGCAGGCACTTAAAGATTTACCGGCCGGGGGACTGGTCTCCATTCTCATTACCAATGTGCTGGTACTGGTGGGGTGGGTCTTTTTCCGTGCAGATAGTGTGGGAGATGCAGCAGTGATCCTGACCCATATGTTCAGCTGGGGGGGAGAAGGAGGATTTGTAATTAATGATGAGATCCGCAATGGACTGGTATGGCTCACGGTAAGCATGGCCATCGAGTTAATCACCTTTTTCAGGATCAAGCCACACCTGTTTGTCCCGGTGAAATTCCGGAGATTTGTCGATGTGATCTATGTACTGTTGATGATGCTGGCGTGCATTTACCTGCGTGGCGAAGGCAACGTATTTATCTATTTCCAGTTTTAATCATGCTGAAAAGAAGAATTCCATACGTCTTTTTATTCACCGCTCTCCTGGCTATTCCATTCTATTACTTGAGGGATGAGATGGATACGGAAGAGATTAAAAAGCACAGGCACTGGATCGCCAAAACCAGGAACAGTGACACTTTTCGAATTGTATTCGGTGGTGACTCCCGGGTTTTTCGTGGTATTTCCCCTGAACATTTTTCAGCAGAGTTCGACGGAATAGAGTCTTTTAATTATGCATACTGGGCCAACGGGTATGGTAAGGACTATCTGGAGGGTATTGAGAAGAAGATGGACTCCGGATCAGATTTCCGTATGATTGTATTGGGGGTATCACCCCATTCCCTCACCAAAAAGACAGCCCGGAGTAAACACTACCAATGGGAGCAAAGCCGGTCAAAAGAACATGTGTTGCAGACCCTCTATTTCTCAAAGATACAGGAGATATTTACACCGTATGATGCCATTGAACTTGCTGAAAAACTGACAGGAAAATCCAAACCCAACAACTACCGGATTACCTACCACCCGAATGGCTGGGTGGAGTCGTACTGGATTGTTTCCGATACCACCCATGCTGCCAGATCCTACAAGAATCTTTTTAAGGATGATCCGGTCAGCGATGAGGTAATTCAAGGCCTGCTAGAATTTGTGGAACGGTGGACGAATATGGGAATCGTGGTAGTTGGATTCCGGCCCCCTGCTTCGTATACCATCAGGGGCTATGAGCGCGATCGGGGTGGATTTTCAGAAGTCGGTTTTGTGGAACGTTTTACCAATGCAGGAGGCATCTGGATCCCGGTATCACCCGATGCTTACCAGACATTTGATGGTAGCCACCTTGAACACAAGTCAGCCATGCGGCTCTCAGGCGACTTGGCAAGACAGATCCGCCAGGAGATCAAAACTGAAAGTAGATAAAGGGCTGCAGATCGGACGACCACGACTGGTAGATGACAAAGACCATCAGGACAGTAATCAGTACCTTGGCCCAGAGCGGGGTACCAATAAAGCCATTGAGCAGACGGAGCTTCCACCGCTCCGGTACCCAGTGGGTGAAATAGCCCAGGATCATCACCCCGAAAACCAGGCGGTAGCTCCACACCACCTCCGGGATGATCCGGACATTGAATTCATGGACCACCTGGTGGATCAGCTGATTGGCCTTCTCCATCGATTCCGAGCGGAACCAGATCCTGGTAAAGGTGATAAAGAGGAAGGTGTTGAAGATCTTCCAGAACCGCACCCCCGGGTGTTTGCTCTTTTCATAGGGTGAGACCCTCTTCCACAGTTTATATACAACCAGACCCAGCCCGTTGAGTCCGCCCCATACCAGGAACTGCCAGCTTGCCCCGTGCCACAATCCCCCAAGTAACATGGTGATCATCAGGTTCACATCGGTCATGATTCTTCCCTTCCGGTTTCCCCCCAGGGGGATATAGAGGTAATCCTTCAACCAGGTGGAGAGAGAGATGTGCCACCGTTTCCAGAAGTTGCCCACACTGGTGGCTTTGTAGGGAGAATTGAAGTTTTTGGGAAGCCGGAAGCCCAGCAGAAGGGCGACTCCGATGGCGATGTCGGTGTAGCCCGAAAAATCGACGTAGACCTGCAGGGAGTATCCGAAGAGGGCCGACAGGTTCTCAAACCCTGAAAAGCCCATCGGGTTGGCAAAGACACGGTCCACAAAATTGAGAGCGATGTAATCGCCTATAAACATCTTCTTAAACAAACCTTTCAGGATCAGGAAGAGGGCGAACCCGAACTCCTGCATGGATAGGCTATAACGTTTATAGAGCTGGGGGATAAACTCCGAGGCCCGGACAATTGGACCCGCCACAAGTTGCGGGAAAAAGGATACATAGAATCCAAAATCGAGAATGTGCTTTACCGGGTCGACCTTCCCCCGGTAGATATCGACCGTATAGGAGATGGTCTGAAACGTATAGAAGGAAATTCCCACCGGAAGCAGGATCGCCGAAACCTCAAAATGGGTGCCGGTAAGCCGGTTGGACCATAGCGCCAGGTGGTTGACCACCTCCAGATCGATATTGAACAGGCCATTGACCGTATCCACAAAGAGGTAGGTATACTTGAAATAAGAGAGCAGGAAGAGGTTGACAAAAACACTCATAATAACCCCGAACTTCTTCCACCCCTTCTTCCGGGAGTGGTGAATCAGGTTCCCCAGGTGGAAGTCAGATACCGTGGAGAAGACCAGAATCAGGCAAAAGAGTCCCGATGTTTTCCAGTAAAAAAAGAGACTGGCCGCAAACAGAAAGGCGTTCCTGGCAGCACGCTGCCGGTAAAGCCCTGAGTATACCAGCAACACCACGAAATAGAACCCCCAGAAGAAGAACCTGGTGAAAATCAGCGGCTTCTCAGGATTAAAAAGAAATATGTCCCACAGATACCCGATCACCTCGTGCTCTTTTTGGTGTTAAACTCCTTGAACTCCAGCATAAGAGCATTGTAGAACATTTCGGCCACCAGGTTGATCCCTTTGCCTGTAAAATGAACATAGTCGGTGGAGGCCAGTGGCGGGTCGGCATGTACAAAGGAGGCCATGGAGTTGTATCCCCCCATGGCTTCGTAGAGATCCCAGAACCCGAAGCCCGACTCCAGGGCGGCACTTTTGAGTGCATCCCTGATCTTTTCAAGTCCGGGATAGGTGACAAAGACCCCGTTTTCACGAATGGACATGTCCGACGGACCGATCACAATGACCGGAATGCCGGGACAAACCTCCCTGAAGAACTGCAGCTGCCGCTTAAAGGCACGTTGGTAGTAGGCGGCATTCATATAGGGCACTACGTTCCCCCCGTACTGAAGCAGGATCAGTCCGGGCGACAGCTGATCCAGCATAGACTTCTGGGTACTCCGGTTCATGCCGGTGAAGATCAGGCCCGATCCGCCCCGCATGGCGATGTTATCCATCTGGAGCCCCCCGTACGACTCAAAGGAGATCCCATAGATCCGTCCCCCTTCAGGCAGATCGAAGAAGAGTGTCACATCTTTGATCTCCTCGTAATGCCGGTGATCGGCCACACTGAACCCGTCCGGCAGGTACCTGAGGGTATCGGAAAAAGAGTTGTTGATCCGCAGCGCCACCGAAGCACTGTCCACATAAGAGTGCATGAATATCCTGATGCGATTGACATGTCCGCTTCTTCGCGACCTGTTGAAACTATAATGGAGGGAGGGCCAGGCACCGTCAAGGGGGGTGGGAACAGAAGCAAAGGCGCCCATGATCCCGTAGGATTTGTGGGTGATGGTGCTGTCCCTTACTCCAAAAAAGGTATACCGCAACCAATCGCCCGACTGCTCCTGGCTATAGGAAAGGCTACCTGAATAGAGCGGAATGGCCTGAACCAGTCCGGTCCCCGTTCCACCGAAATGTTTCTGCATACGGTACCTGATCAGGGCCGTCATCCGGTTGTTCTCTATTTGTGAATCTCCGAAATGAAGGATCCGGGTATGGCGGGTACGGCCCGATCCGATCCTGTTCAGGTTGCTGAAAAAAGGGTGAAGCAGATCGGCACCCTCTGCCGGAAGAGCAATCCTGTGAATCTGCTGTTTCAGACTGTCGGCGTTGACAGGAATCACCTGCGGCTCGCCCGGTTCCTCTTCAGGTTCCCCCATTTGAAACAGATCCATCCCCTGGTCCGATTCAGGGTCGTCGGTGACCAGCGAACCGGCAAGAAGACGATCCACATTCTCCCCGGGCAGGAGAGAGTCATTGCGGGAGAGATCAGAAAAGGAGAGGAATGATAACCTGAGATCGCCACCAATCCCAATTCCCTGTTCGGGGACCACCAGGGCCAGCAAGGAGATCAGCAACAAAACAACTGTAAAAAAAATGAAGATCCGGAGAGGCTTCATACACAAATATAACAAAACCCCCGAAGGCCCGGCGTCCTATAACCTGCCGGCAAAATCCTGCTTTTCGGTAAAGGACATGTTGTCCAGTTTCCTGTAAGGTGCCGAACTGCTCTTTGGCTTATATATCACCAGTTTCTGGCCCACCCTGATCAGGTTGCGGCTGATGTTGTTCCAGTAACGCAGATCGGAAGCACGAACATCGTACCAGTCGGCCACAAAACCTACGTTGTCGCCCGAACGAACCGTGTAATAGAGTTTGTCGTACTTATCGGCAGGCAGATCGACCCGGTAGGAGGATGAATAGCGCTGTGGAGTGGCCACCATCTTTCCTTTGTCAAAAAATACCGAATCTTTATAGGCAAAGATGCTGTCCTGCAGATCGATAAATGCCCCTGACCGCTCCTGTGGGATCCTGACTGCATACCCGTGTTTTGAGGTACCCGGTACCACATCCTGTCTGTACTGGGGATTGATATCGCGCAACTGCCCAATGGGAATATCCAGTACTTCGGCCACCTGTTTCAGGTGCACCGGTTCATACACCATCATCGTATCGGTATACCGCGGCAGAGTCAGGGGTGCCCTGGTGAGCAGGTGATCTTCGTAATAGGTCATGGAATAGGTAGCGGCAATAAACGCCGGCACATACCCCCTGGTCTCCCTCGGAAGGAAATAGTAAATGTCCCAGAAATTCCTCCTGCCCCCCGACCGGCGAATGGCCTTATTCACATTGCCGGGACCGCAATTGTAAGCCGCCAGGGCCAGGGTCCAGTCGTGATACATCTTATAGAGGTCCGCCAAAAACCTGGCTGCTGCATGGGTGGCAGCCAGGGGATCGCGGCGTTCATCCACCAGAGAGTTGATGGTCAATCCGTAATGTTTGCCGGTGCTGTACATAAACTGCCAGGTACCCACTGCCCCTACCCGGGAGACTGCCCTTGGATTGAGGGCCGATTCAATGATGGCGAGATATTTCAGCTCGTAAGGCACCCCATAAAGGTCAAAAACCTCATCAAACATTGGAAAGTAGTAGTCGGAGAGCCCCATCATGATCCGCATCTGTTCGCGACGTTTGCGGGTGTAGACGTTGATGTAGTTCTTTACAATCCGGTTGTAGGTCAGGTCCACCACCGAAGGGATCTCAGCCAGCCTCGCCAGGTAGACAGAATCGCTGAAATCGGGAATCAGCGTATCGGCCCCGGGCTGGTAATCATCCACTGCGGTCTCCAGTGAACGGTTCACATACCAGAGGTTCAACAGGCTGTCGAGGTTCTCCCCGGTTCTCAGCTCCACCTCCCCCTCCATGGTAAATGTATCCATCGGGGTTGAGGGTACAGTTAGATCCTGCGCCACCACACCCAGAACAGAGACAAACATACTTATAAGGATGGACACCATAGGTGCCAGTTGGAAGTCAGTTCTTATCATCGGCCATGGATCTTTAAACTACAGGTGAGACCCACCAACTGTCCGGTGCGGCTGGCAGGGACCATCATGGGCTGCAGAGAGGGAGCCACCCTCATGGAGAGATTATCGTTCACATTCCAGTTATATAACTGGGCATCCACATATGCATCGAGCACCTGGAGAGCGTACACGGCAATCAGACCTATGTAACTGAGTTCCATGTTCCTTCTCCAGTACTTCAGTTTGCGCTGGTTGAGATCATCGGGCAGAAGTGCATAGTCGTAGCTTGCCTGCCTGTACCCTTTTGTATTGTACACAATGGCATAACCCACTCCACCCAGGGCGGCCCATACGATGGGCATTTTATAGTACTTTTTGTTATAAGCCTGTCCCAGTCCGGGAAGCACAAGTGAGTAGAGAGTGGCTTTTTGAGGAGAGTGACTGTAATCGAATTCTTGCACCAGGCTGTCAGCATAGAGGCTGTCGGCATAGAGGATATCCTCATCACCGAATCTGTAAATGGAATCTAACACCTGGTCCATCCCCACAGTATCGGGTTCCTGGCCAAGAGCCGGAAACGCCATAAAGAAAAGAATCAGTACCGCTGGGATGAATTTGTTCATTTACCCGGTTTATCGAGAATGCTTACGATGCGCTGTAAGTCCTCGTCCGATTTAAAGGGAATAACGATTCGACCGCTCCCTTTATTGCTCCGTCTGAACTCTACGGTGGCTCCAAAATAGTGTGACAGGTGCTCCCTCAGATCTTCATAATCGGAGCGTAGTTCCTCTTCTGCAGGTTTTACATTTTCATTAACCTTCGCCTTTTTAGCGAGACTCTCCACACTCCTTACCGAAAGATCCTGGGAGAGGATCCTGATGAATACTTCCAGCTGATAATCTTTGTCTTCGATCCCCGCCAGGGCCCTGGCGTGACCCATGGAGATTTTCTTCTCCCTGATGGCAGTCTGTACTTCGGCGGGCAGGTTTAACAAGCGCAGGTAGTTGGCAATGGTGGCACGCTTCTTTCCCACCCTTCCGCCCAGACCTTCCTGGGTAAGACTAAACTCCTCAATAAGTCGCTGGTACGAGATGGCCACCTCAATGGCATCCAGGTCCTCACGCTGGATGTTCTCCACCAGGGCCAGCTCCAGCATGTTTTCGTCGCCCGCCTCCCTGACGTAGGCCGGAATCCTTCTCAATCCCGCCTTCTGGGCAGCCTTTATCCGGCGCTCCCCGGTAATCAGCTGGTAGTTGTTGTCGGTGGTCCTTCGGACAGTAATGGGCTGGATAATTCCATGCTCCTCCACCGACATCACCAGTTCATTAAGTGCCTCTTCATCAAAAGAGGTACGGGGCTGGAAAGGGTTGACCGAAATGTTCCTGATGGGTATCTCACTTATTGCCGACGCCGAATGCACCAGGGTCCTGTCCTGCTCATCACCTACATCGATTAATGCTCCCAAACCTCTTCCCAATGCGTTCTTTTGTGCCATCTGATATATTGTTAGTCCATTACTTTTTCTTCCTGCTTAAGCAGTGTTTCTTCATTCTTCTGAAGGATCTCCCTGGCCAGGTTCAGATAACTGACCGCTCCCCTCGATTCGGCATCGTAAAGGACCGCCGGTTTCCCAAAGCTGGGCGCTTCACTCAGCTTGATGTTCCGCTGGATGATCGTTTCAAACACCATCTGCTGGAAATGCTTGCGAACCTCGTCCACCACCTGGTTCGAAAGCCTGAGCCTTGCATCGTACATGGTCAGCAGGAAGCCCTCGATCTCCAGATCGGGATTAAGACCCCGCTGGATAATATTGATGGTATTCAACAGTTTCCCCAGCCCTTCAAGGGCAAAGTACTCGCACTGAACCGGCAGAATCACCGAATCGGCTGCTGTAAGGGCATTCACTGTAATTAAACCCAGGGAGGGGGAGCAATCGATCAGGATGTAATCGTAATTCTTCCTCACCTGTTCAATGACGTTCTTCAACATGTACTCCCTCTCGTTCATATTCAGCATCTCGATCTCAGCACCAACCAGGTCGATGTGAGACGGTATCAGATCCAGGTTGCTGATCTCGCTGTTCAGGATGATCTTTTTTGGATCGGCATCCTCAATCAGGCACTCATAGACGCTGGTCTTTACCTTCTTAATATCAAATCCGGTACCGGAAGTGGCATTGGCCTGAGGATCAGCATCAACGATCAGCACTCTTTTCTCGAGCACAGCAAGGCTTGCTCCCAGGTTGATTGCCGTAGTGGTTTTTCCAACTCCTCCCTTCTGATTCGATATTGCAATTACTTTCCCCATCGGCCTTTCTCTTTAGTTTTGTCTGATTTAAAACGGGTTCAAATTTACTATTTTAGAGTCCCCCGCTGATTTCACCCATTTCGTTATTGTAAACAATAATTTTTCAATTATAAACACATTATTAACAATTTCCTTTGATAACCCCATAAGTGGCTCAATG
>JAGLPR010000300.1 GCA_023137255.1 Bacteroidales bacterium
TCAACCATTACCAGGCACTCTCCACTGCCCTGGCTGCTACTGTGGGAATGGGCAACATCACCGGGGTGGCCCTGGCCATCACCATGGGAGGTCCGGGTGCCATCTTCTGGATGTGGGTAAGTGCCCTCCTGGGGATAACCACCAAGTACTTCACCTGTACCCTGGCGGTGATGTACCGGGGACGCGACTCCAACGGGGAGCTGCAGGGTGGTCCCATGTATGTGATTGTGGAGGGATTGGGAAAAAACTGGAAGCCGCTGGCCGTTTTCTTCTCCCTCATGGGGATGATTGGCGTACTGCCCATGTTCCAGGTAAACCAGCTAACACAGGTCATACGCGATGTGGTACTGGTTCCCAACCAGGTGGCAGCTGGCTTCACCTCCAACCTGCTGTCGGGGATTATCGTAGCTGTACTGGTGGGTGTGGTGATCTTTGGTGGCATCAAACGGATCGGGAAAGTAACCGGCCGCATGGTTCCAGTGATGGTGGTACTCTATGTGCTGTCGGTACTCTTCATCATCTTTTCCAATCCCGAGAATATCCTGCCCAGCTTTGGTCTGATTTTCAGGGATGCATTTACTGCAAAGTCGGTACTGGGAGGATCGCTGGGCGCCCTGGTGATCACAGGAGTAAGGAGGGCAGCCTTCTCCAACGAGGCCGGCATCGGTACCGCTCCCATGGCACACGGGGCAGCAAAAACCAATGAACCGGTCAGAGAAGGACTGGTGGCCATGCTGGGACCGGTGGTCGATACCATCATTGTCTGCACCATGACCGCCCTGGCACTAATCATGACCGGTGTATGGAACATGGGTGAATCGGACGGGATTACCCTGACCGCCGATGCTTTTGAACGCGCCCTGCCCGGATTCGGTGCCTACCTGCTTACCATCTGTGTGGCAGTCTTCTCCCTCTCTACCATGCTCTCCTTTCCCTATTACGGCACCAAGTGCTTCTCCTTTGTGTTCGGAGCCAGGCACAGCTACCTCTATAAATGGTTCTATCTGATCACCATCCCTCTGGGTGCCACCGCCACCCTGGGTACCGTGGTGGGTATCTTTGATGGTGCCTATGCACTGATGGCCTTCCCCACCATGATATCGGCACTACTACTGTCTCCCAAAGTGGTCAGGGCTTCTAAAGACTATTTTCAAGGACTCAAAAAACAAACTGGTCATGGAGCGAATTAAAGCATGGATCCTGGAATACCGGATCGTCCTGCTTTTTGCCCTGGCCAAACTGGTGGTGCACCTGGTCACAGCAACCAACTATGGCTTCCAGCGCGATGCCTACCTATACCTGGCACAGTCGCGTCACCTCGACTGGGGCTTCTTCAGCACTCCCCCGCTGGTGGCATTTGTGACACGTATCCATACCATGGTATGGGGTGATTCGTTGCTTGCGGTCCGACTGCTACCGGCTCTGATCGGTGTCACCTGCCTGTTCCTGGTGGGTTGGCTCATCAAACAGCTAAAGGGCGGAACCCTGGCGCAGATGATCGGGCTAACTGCATATCTCCTCTCCCCCGGCTTTCTGAGACCCGCGGTCCTTTTACAACCCGTGATTTTCAATCACCTCTTCTGGCTGCTGGCTGCCGTAGTAGTTTTCCAACTGGTGCGTAAGCAGGATTCAAAAATGCAGCTCTGGCTGATTCCTGCCCTCGGACTCGGATGGCTTGCCAAGTACTCCATTATTTTTTACGGATCGGCCCTGCTGGTGGCCCTGGTCATCAGCCGACACCGGAAACTGCTATGGTCCTGGTACCTGTTGGTCACACTTGCAGGAGGAATGCTGCTGATCCTGCCAAACCTGGTCTGGCAGTTTCAGCACAACTGGCCGGTGATTTCTCATATGAACGAGCTGCAGGAGACCCAGCTGGGGAATGTACTCCTGAAAGACTTCCTGGTGGCGCAGCTTTTAATTCACCTGCCGGCTGTGCCCGTGTGGCTGGGCGGACTGGCCTGGCTTATCTTTAATAAAAAACACCGCAATTTCAGGCTCTTTGCCTGGGCATTCCTGCTTACCCTGCTGCTTATTATCCTCCTCAGGGGCAAATTTTACTACACCATAGCAGCCTATACCATGCTAATAGTATTTGGAGCCTTAGCCTGGGAACACTGGGCAGCCCGTCCGCGCAGGTACATTGCCTACCTCCTCTTTCTCCTGATCTTCAGCAATGGAATTTTTGCTCTGCCCTTCAGCCTTCCTGTATATGCACCGGAGCGAATGATAAAATATGATCAAAGTATTATCAAAATGGGCTTGGATGTAATGCTTACCTGGGAGGACGGGGAGATCCACGACCTGCCGCAGGATTATGCCGATATGGTGGGCTGGGATGAACTGGGTGCGAAAGTCTGGGAGTTCTATGACTCTCTGAACGACACTGTCAAAGCCGGCACCCTGGTCTACGGGGAGTTTTACGGGTGTGCAGCATCCATGGACTACTTTCGTCCCGATAAATCTTACCCGGAAGTATACAGCTTCAACGATGCTTTTACAGAGTGGGTCCCCCGAGCGCCTGAACTGACCCATATGATCTATGTGGGTTATTCGGACCGGGTGCCTGACTACTTCGAGGAGACCCTTCTGGTGGGAAGGGTGGAACACCCGCAGTTCAGAGAGCATGGACTCCCCATCTGGTTCGGCAGCCTTCCCACTTCAAAGCTCTATGCCGACTGGGAAGAGAGCTGGCAGGAGAATGTGGCTCCGTTTATTCGAGAAAAGAGGGAGTAATCAGATTTCATACGACCCCGGTCTATCAGGGATCCAGCTTTTTTACTGCCCTCAGGAACTGCCTGAATGAGACGGGTCTGGCCACAATGGTTCGCTGCCGGTCAAGCAGGAACAGGGAGGGTGTGGCATAGACATTATAAGCCGAAGGCACCTTTCCGTGCCATCCCAGCGGATCGTGTGCGGTAATCCACCTGGAAGTCATTTGCTCATACATAGATTCGAAATTCGCTGCCGACGTATCGATGGAGATGGCCACCACTTCCAGGTCAAGGGTGTTCTCCGAAAGGTACCATTCATGCAATTCAGGCATCATCTTGTGGCAACTCTCACAGGTACTCGACCAGAACATGACCAGCACCCAGGGGTGATCCATGCGCGATAGCTGGTGGTTCCTTCCCTCCACATCTCGCAACACAAAATCCGGTGCCTGCTCTCCGGGAGTCATTTTCTGATACCCTTCCATCCTGGAGAGCACCAGCTCCACGATATCCGATTCACACGCCTCATCCAGGTAGAGATCGGCCAGGTGCATCTGCACCCTCTCCATGTCCAGCATTTCAAATCCCTCCAGCAGGAACTCTACTACAAAACCCCGAAGCTCCTGATCCCGGGATACATTCACCATGATCTGGTCCACCGCTTCAATAAACTGCTCCTCCTGCTGATCCATGGTCAGGGTATCCACCTTATAGAGTGACAGGTAATCGATCAGTTTATAGGTGTAGACCGGAGCAGAGAGCAGTCCGGGGTCATCTATGGCTGCATGATCAAAGAAACACTGTTTCAGTGTATCGATGCGCTGCCGGTGCGACATCTCCCCGGGAACCAGGGGGGCCCTGAAGACATTCATGATCCGTACTGCATATAGTTCCGGAAAGAGCTGCGTCACAGAGTCCATATAACGAGCGCGTTCCAGTTGAAGTTCGTTATACCGTTTCACCACCGAATCATAATCCTCGCTTCCTGTACGGACGGGATAGAGCTGCCCATAGAGAGCCATCAGCTCCGCTTCGTACCCCAATTCAAAATCCATAAATCCGTTGTATACCAGGTTCTCCTGTGAATTCTCAAAGTAAGGCGTCGGTCCCCACTCTGTGGAGGCCACGAAGATTTCAATATTCTCCTGGTTGAAGATAAACTCAACAAACCTGTTCTGGTTCCTCACCTCCCCAATCCGGTCAGCATAGATAATCCTGTATATACCGGGAGAGGCATCCCCGGATAACATAAAGTAAAAAAAACCGGTAGTTGTATCCATGCTGTCAACCACCCTGAACCGGTCGCCATAAAAAGAAGCCAGCAGCACCGGTCCCTCTTCAGCATTTTCAATGGTCCCCTGGATCAACCACGACTGTCCATGCAGAAAGTGGACCCCAATCCACAGGAAACCAATAATGAATAGTGCCCTTTTCATCTTGCCCGATTTGAGTATGAAATTAGTAAAATGGATGGTAGTTTCTGTAAAAACTGTCTGCAGAACCAATGATTATCCTAACTTGTCTTATAGTTATGGGACAGCTACAAAAGGACAACAGCAAATGGATGGAGGTAATAAGTGGGTATAACAAACCAGATACCGGTAAGAGCATCTGGCAGATTGTTAACTCCCTGGGACCCTATTTGCTCCTCTGGGTCGCCATGTATTTCACCATTCAGTTTTCCTACCTCCTTACCCTGGGTCTCGCGGTCATCGCCGCAGGGTTCCTGGTGAGGATATTTATTATTTTTCACGATTGCGGTCACGGCTCTCTTTTTCGCAACAAAAAGGCCAACAAAATTGTGGGCACCCTCCTGGGAAGTCTCTCTTTTACCCCCTATGACCGCTGGCACCTCGATCATGCCATCCACCACAAAACAGTAGGTAACCTGGACAAACGGGGCAGCGGTGATGTCTGGACCCTCACTGTCGAAGAGTACGAAAAGCTTTCCCGAAACAAAAAGATCTTCTACCGTCTCTACAGGAATCCGATCATCCTTTTCGCTGTGGCGCCCTTCTTCCTCTTTGTGATCTGGTTCCGGTTTCCCAGTAGAGGCATGGGCAAGTCCGAACGTAACAGCGTATATATCAGCAATCTGATCATCCTGCTATTCTGTTCCACAGGAATCCTACTGATGGGCTGGAAAGCCTTCCTGATGATCCAGGTGCCGGTGATCTATGTGGCCACGGTATCGGGGGTATGGCTCTTCTATGTCCAGCACCAGTTTGAGGATGTAATCTGGACCCGGCAGGAGGATTGGGATTACCTGAAAATGGCCCTGGAAGGGAGTTCTTTTCTGAAGTTTCCCAGGTTGTTGCAGTGGTTTTCTGGAAACATAGGCTATCACCACATTCACCACCTCAGCCCAAAGATCCCCAACTACAACCTTGAACGGTGTCACAAAGAGAACCAGATGTTTTCTGAGATCACTCCCCTTACCTTTATCCCCAGCATCCGTACCATGGCCCTTCGACTGTGGAACGAACAGACCGGACGACTGATCAGCTTTAAACAGTACCGGAATACAGTTGCATATGGCAAAGAATAAAAAAAGGGAAGAAGAGGGATTATAGGATATAGCGTATCCCTGTGTGAAGAAGCAGTGAGATGGGAACCGCATTGCCAAATACAGGTTCCACCCTGAAACCGAGAGGAACCACAAATCGATCACCCACCTCCATCTCGTAACCGGCTCCCAACAATAAGCCCAGAACGGTCCCTGAACCGTCATTGAAGATATGAACTCCCGGACCGGCCTGGATATAGAGGGACTTGTTCAGCAACTTCTTAAAACTCAATCCTATATTTGTGGTCCATTCTGAGCGATAGCGGGTACCTGAATAGTACCCGTCCGACCACCTGTATTCCCAATAATAGAGACGGTTCTCACCCACTTCTCCCACCAATAGCAACCCGGGCTTCAATTCATATTCAACCACCGCCTTGATAATGATCCCGAAGTTATCCCATTCCTCAAGCGGACTCCAGTCGACGGCGTCTTCAATATCTACTGCGGTATACCCTGCTCCGGCCACCAGACCCACGGACCTGAGCTGTGCGCTGGCCAGGGAAAGGCAGAGCAGTCCGGCCACAATCATATATATATGCTTCATGGTTCAAAGAATTGGTCCAACTAAAGATATGCAATAGATCCAGGCAAGTCAACCACAATAATTTGTTCACGTTTTGTATATTGCAATCTGTCATCAAAAAAACACCCTAAACATGAAAAAACTTCTTCTACTCCCCATCCTCCTGGTTTTGATACTCTCCTGCAGCTCCGGACCGAAACAGGAACAAGCTGCTGAAACTGAAGAGTGGGTCCAACTCTTTAACGGAAAAGATCTGGAGGGATGGACCATCAAAATGACCAAACACCAGATCGATGAAAACTACAACAACACCTTCCGGGTCGAGAATGGTCTGATGATCACCCGGTACGACCAGTATGAACAGTTTGGTGGTGAGTACGGACACATCTTTTACAATACCCCCTTCTCTCACTACAAGCTCCGGGTAGAGTACCGGGTTGTGGGGGAGCAGGTCACAGGAGGCGCGGGATGGGCCATGAAAAACAGCGGAGTGATGTTCCATGCCCAGTCGCCGCAATCGATGCTGGTCGACCAGGAGTTCCCGGTAAGCATCGAAGCGCAGTTCCTGGGCGGACTGGGTGACGGGGAGCGTTCCACCGGCAACCTGTGTACCCCCGGAACCCATGTGGTGATGAACGGGGAATTGATCACCAGGCACTGCAT
>JAGLPR010000301.1 GCA_023137255.1 Bacteroidales bacterium
AATTCCACCTCTCCCACTTTTCATGGCGAGGAGTGGGTCCTGTTTGAACTGGAGGTGCATGGCGACAGCATCATTCACCACCTGATCAACGGCGATACGGTGCTGACCTACTCCAAACCGCAGGTAGGAGGCGATCTTCCGGAAGGCTATCCCTTTCCTGAAGGCACCCCAATCACCTCAGGTTACATTGCCCTGCAGGCCGAAAGCCACCCCTACGAATTCAAAAAAGTGGAGCTCCTCGACCTGTCTCGTTAATTTTTTTCCTTGATGTTCTGGCCAGGGGTTGGAATGAGTTGATAGATTTCCTATCTTCATCAGCTTACAAACTAAACTTCTCAACTATGGACAAGAATGAAATCCTGACAAGGGTTAAGGATGTGGTCTGCTCCGTGCTGAAAACCGACAGCTCGGAAATCACCGATGATGCCAATTTCGTATTCGACCTGGGGGCCGACTCCATGCAGAGCGTGGAACTGGTGGCCGGCTTTGAAGAGGAATTCGACATCGAATTGGACCAGGACAGGGCACTGGAGATTCAGAACATCGACGATGCGGTGAATTTTATTGCAGAATACCTTTAATATCCAGGACCTTATTTCTATCCTTATGGAAGAGTTATATCAAATTCGACAGAAGAACCTGGAGACGATTTTTCATCCAAAATCGATCGCCATTGTGGGTACCAACAAAGTAAAAGGTACTGTTCCACATGACATCCTCGACAGTATTCTGAAAGCAGATTTCAATGGTATTGTCTTCCCTGTAAGCCCAAGAGAAAACAGCATCAAAGGGATCAAAGCCTACAAGTACGTAGTCGACATCCCCGACGAGGTGGACCTGGCCATCCTGGTCTTTCCCAGCTCTGTCAACCACATGGCACTGGAACAGTGCGGTCAGAAAGGCATTAAATCGGTCATCATCATCTCTGCAGGATACAAAGAGGTGGGTGAAGCCGGACTGCAAAAGGAGAAGCAACTGATCGAGATTGCCCGGAAGTACGACATGTCTTTTATCGGGCCCAACTGCCTGGGAGTGATCAATACAGCTCCCGGAACCAACCTGAACGCCTCTTTCGCCAGGGAGATGCCGGAAAAAGGGAACATCGGCTTCCTCTCACAGAGTGGCGCCCTATGCACTGCTGTGCTCGATTACGCAAGGGCCAAGCACATCGGTTTCTCCAAATTCATCAGTTTTGGGAACAAGGCTGACATCAGTGAGATCGACCTGTTGTACTATCTGATGAACGATGAGGAGACCAAAGTCATCCTGATGTACCTTGAAGAGGTATCCGATGGAAAGGGACTGATGAAGGCAGCCCGCGATG
The DNA here is from genome assembly GCA_023137255.1 of Bacteroidales bacterium. Classification (GTDB taxonomy): domain Bacteria; phylum Bacteroidota; class Bacteroidia; order Bacteroidales. The sequence continues at coordinate 1,325 of JAGLPR010000301.1, forward strand.
TGATTGAGCAGAGCGGGAAACCGATCCTGATCATCAAGTCGGGCCGGACCGATGAAGGAGCCTCAGCAGCTGCCTCTCATACCGGTTCACTGACCGGGAAAGATGAGATCTGTGATGCAGCCTTTGAACAGGCCGGGATCATTAGGTGCGATCACCTCGAAGAGATGTTTAACAAGGCCATCGCCTTTGCCTATCAACCGGCTCCGGCATCAGAAAAAGTGGCCATTATTACCAATGCCGGGGGACCAGGCGTACTTACCACCGATGCAGCCATTTCCAGGGGACTGAAACTGGCCAAATTTTCGGAAGAGACCACGCAGATCCTGAAGAAAGCGCTTCCGGCCACAGCCAACATCAACAACCCGGTCGATGTGATAGGCGATGCCAGGTCGGACCGTTACATGACCGCCATCCAGGCAGCTTTCAACGATCCCGATGTGGCCGGGGTATTTGTGATCCTGACCCCTCAGTCCATGACTGATATCGAGACCATCGCCCGCGATATTACAGAGATTGCGGAGGGTCAGACCAAGCCCATCTACGCCTCTTTCATGGGTGAAAAGGATGTAGCCATCGGCATCGACCTGTTGCAGCAGCACAAGATCCCGCACTACATACTCCCCGAGTCGATGTGCTCTGCCTACCAGGCGGTTTACCATTTCAATAAAACCCTGAAGCCAAAGGTGCACCGCTTGCCTGAAATTGATGGAATAGAGGGTGAAAAAGCAAGGAAGCTGATGGATGAAGCACTCTCCAACGGGAGGAGCTACATCCCGGAAGTAGAGACCATCGAGATATTGCAAACCTATGGATTGCCTGTCCCCCGAGGAAAACTGGCCACCACCCCCGAAGAAGCAGTCACTGTGGCTGAGGAGATAGGGTACCCGGTGGTACTTAAAGTGGTATCGGACGATATCATACACAAATCGGAAGTTAAGGGTGTGGAGCTGAACCTGGGCAGTGCCGATGAGGTAAAAGAGGGATGGGAGAGGATCCGTAAAAACGTTAAATCAGCCATGCCGGAAGCTTCCATCACCGGTTTATATGTGATCAGGATGATTAAAGGGAGCGAGGAGATCATCCTTGGAATCAAAAGAGATCCTTCATTTGGACCGGTGCTATTGTTTGGACTGGGAGGGATCTTTGTGGAGGTGTTCAGGGATGTCAGCTTTGGAGTAGCACCCCTCAGCCGGGAGGAGGCCATCCGGATGATCGAACAAACACGTGCCTGGGAGATACTGAAGGGACTGAGGGGGCGGACTCCCAGAGACAAGGATTCCATTGTGGATGCCCTGCTCAGGCTGAGCCGGTTAGCCGAAGACTTCCCGGAAATCGAGGAGCTTGATATCAATCCCTTATTTGTCCTGGACCAGGGCAATGGGAGTGTGATTGGAGATGCAAGAATGATAGTAAATACAAACAAATAACTAAAACTAACACAACATGAGAATTGTAATAAAAGATACCAAGAAAAAGACAGGGAAATGGACAGCCGATTATATCTGGAACAAAATCGAGGCATTTGGTCCAACGGCCGATAAGCCTTTTGTAATGGGATTGCCCACAGGATCATCACCCAAACCGGTTTATGAGGAGTGGGTGAAGAGATACAAGGCAGGAGAGATTTCCTTTAAGAATGTGGTGACTTTCAACATGGATGAATACGTAAACATACCTGAGGATCACCCAGAGAGTTATCACTCCTTCATGTATGAAAACCTGTTTAACCACATTGATATTCCCAAAGAGAACATCAATATCCTG
>JAGLPR010000302.1 GCA_023137255.1 Bacteroidales bacterium
GGCATTGAACTGTTTCTTGGAGGAATCGGACCTGACGGACACATTGCATTCAATGAGCCGGGGTCGTCACTGGTTTCCCGGACCAGGGTAAAAACCCTAAGTTACGATACCATCCTGGCCAACTCCAGGTTCTTCGACGGCGACATGTCCAAGGTTCCCACCCAGGCGCTCACCGTTGGAGTGGGCACCGTAATGGATGCCAGGGAGGTGGTGATCATCATCACAGGATTTAACAAAGCCCGTGCTGTAAGGGAGGTTGTTGAAGGCGGAGTCAGTCACATGTGGACCGTTTCGATGCTGCAGCTGCACGAATATGCAGTGATATCGCTCGACGAACCTGCCACCATGGAATTGCAGGTCGAATCTGTAAAATACTTCAAAGACATTGAAGAGATTGCCGGTGATAAAATACCCAACCACAACGAATAATGAGTTATCGTACCTTAAAGAGTTCAGAAATAACAGCCCTTCAGAACCAGGGCTGTTTTTCTTCCGATTGGTCAAAAATTGAGGTCACCGACCCCTTCTCCACCGATGTTGTGCACCATGTCCGCTTTTCAGGGGTGGTCAGGCTGGGAAGTGTGGGCGGATCCATCGAGACCAGCCAGGGAGAGACGCTTACATCCGGTCTATACTACAGCAAAATAGAGAGTTGCGTAATAGGCAACGATGTGCTGATCGATCATGTGCAGTTACTGAAAAATTACCGGGTCATGGACCGGGTGGTACTGGAGAATGTGGATTCAATTTCCGTAAGCGGTTCCTCCTCTTTCGGAAATGGATTTGAGGTAGAAGTGCTCAACGAAGGCGGAGGAAGGGAGGTGATGATGTTTGACAAACTCACCGCCCAACTGGCCTATATCCTGGTTAGTTACCGGCACGATTCAGGACTGATCGATTCCATCAACCGGATGATTGCCGGTTATACCAAGGAGCTTACCTCTGAAACAGGAACCATTGGCGCCGGCGCCGAAATCATCAACAGCAGCATCATCAGTGAAGTAAACGTTGGTGCTTACGCCTCCATACGTGGTGCCGCTCATATGAAAAACGGCACCATAGTTTCCAATAAACATGCACCTGCCTTTGTGGGCGACAATGTAATCGCAAAGAACTTTATCTTTCTTTCAGGCTCAAAGGTGGACAGTGGTGCACTGGTAGACAAGAGTTTTGTGGGACAGGGGGTAGAGATGGGCAAGCAGTTTTCGTCGGAGAGCAGTCTCTTCTTTGCCAATTCTGAAGCATTTCACGGGGAGGCAGTAAGTGTTTTTGCAGGTCCCTACACAGTAACCCACCACAAATCCTCCCTGCTGATTGCAGGGATGTATTCATTCTTTAACACAGGGAGTGGTACCAACCAGAGCAACCACATGTATAAGCTTGGGCCGGTGCACCAGGGGATTCTGGAAAGGGGATCCAAGACCGGTTCTTTTGCTTACCTGCTATGGCCCTGCCGGATCGGCGCATACTCCGTTGTGATGGGAAAGAACCAGGCCAGTTTTGATACCAGCGACCTTCCATTCTCCTACATCACGGTGGAAAATGAAAGAAGCATCCTGACCCCCGGTATGAACCTGTTTACAGTGGGTACACGTCGTGACAGTGAAAAATGGCCCAAGCGGGACAAGCGAAAAGATCCTGAGAAAAAGGATCTGATCAATTTCGATTTTCTCAGTCCCTACATTATTCAGAAAGTAGTACGCAGCCTCGATACCCTGCTGGAGCTTTACGAAAAAGCGAGCAAAAAGCAGGAGACGGTATTCTATAAAGGGATCCGGATCAAGAGGCTGATGCTGAAATCGACCCGCAAGTATTATGAAATGGCACTGAATATATTTCTCGGGAACCAGGTCATTGCCAGGCTGGAGAACAACAAGGAGATCAGCTCCCTGGAAACCCTCCGGAAGAAACTATCCCCCCTTAGCCACGAAAAGCCTGGGAAATGGCTGGACCTGGCTGGTATGGTGGCTTCTGAAACAGCAGTGCAGGATCTGATGGCAGATATCGGATCGGGAAACATTGGCACCCCGGAAGAGCTCCTTTCCGGGTTGGAACAGATTCACACCTCATACGATACCGAAGTGTGGGACTGGACCGCAGCTATTCTTGCTGAACGACTCGGTATTGATGTGGAACAGATTACGGCCGAACAGCTGACCGACCTGATCACCCGGTGGGAGACCGAAACCATCAAACTGGACAAAATGATCCTGATGGATGCTTCCAAGGAGTTTGATGAGAACAGCCGGATCGGATTCGGGATAGATGGAGATGAGGAGATCCGCAACAGAGATTTCGAGGCCGTTCGGGGACTTTCCGATGATAACAAATTTATCACCGGCATCAAAGAGGAGATCATTCAGACCGAAAAGAGGGCTACCGAACTAAAAGAGAGGATCGAGAGTTTGCAGGATTAATTCCCCACTGTGAGCCACAGCAAAAAAAGAAATCTTCTCACTTCTTATTTAGGTATCTGTTTTAAACCCGGGCACTACACCCGGGTTTACAATTCATATTTATCTCCTCCTGGTAGCGCCACCAGAACGACTCGGTGCCGATCTTGAAGGAGAAGCCGATCTTGAAGGAGAAGGTGTTCTTTGCTGGTATTGCGGCTTGCTTTGCTGGTATTGATTCGAACGTTCCGCCCCCCTGCTCCTGGAATTATAGTCCCTGTTCAGGTTGCTTGAACCGGATGAGCGGCTCGACTGTGAGGGCCTGGTATAGGAGTTGGAAGAACGGTCCGATTGCGAGGGTCGTGTGGATGGCTGTTGTCCGGTGGAAGGTCTGGTCTCCCGTGTGGAGGGTTGCTGTCCGGTGGAAGGTCTGCTGTTGTCCACCTTGTTCCAGTCGTTCCCGTCTTTGCGGTATACATTCCCATCCCTGTCGCTATAGACATTGTTGGGCCGGTTGGCCGGCTGGGCCGATGGCCTTGTAGACCGGTCGGCCGAAGCCATCCTGTCGCCCGTCCTTGGATTATAGGTGTTACCTCCTGACTTCCTCACGCCCTGTGAGCGGTTGTTATATACATTATTGGTGGTCCTCGCCCTTTGGGAATAGGGAGTGGGACGGTTATAGGCATTCCTGCTTCCGGCATAATATCCTGCACGATATCCTGAACGATAACCGTGCGAATAACCATGGCGGTATCCATAGTGGTAACCATGCCTGTATCCGGCCGGACCCCAGTAACCATAGCGGGGTGCTCCCCACCCAAAGGTCATCCATCCATACGATACCCCGAAAGAGAATCCCCAGCCGGTATAAGGATTCCAGTGAACACTGTATCCATAGGTCACCGGTCTGGGATAGTAATGAACCCCGTACCACGGCCTGTAATAATAGCCCGTCCCATAGTAGACACACCCGCCATATACATAAGAGTGTGTATATCCGGGGGTATATCCTACATAAACCACCTCAGGGGTGGAATCGTAAATGTATACATACTTGACGTTGTAAACCGGCGACTCCGGCGGGATCTCTTGTACCTCGTCTGGAACCACAACACTGACAATCCAGGGACCCGAGGGTGATTCAGATTCAAACCAGATGGCGTTGTCACAGCAGTAATAGCGTTTGTCGATCTGCAGCACCGATTTATCGGTGTTCACAGCATACTTCATGCCTGTCTTCCCCACCTTTTCAAACTTGGGTTTCCCGTCGTAGCTTACCTCCAGTCTGGCTTCCGCCCGGTCCACCTCAGCTGTCTGGGGGATCTGGTTTTCCAGGATCGCCTCTTTTGCCTCCTGGGTGCCAGAAATGCTCGATCGCACTGATGCCATGTCTGAATCGTCCGGTATGTCTGCAAAACCACCCGGAATATTTTTCGGCTCCACAAAGGTCCATGGACCCTCTGTCAGCGATTTCGAACTGTACCACCTCCCCGCCACAAGAATATAGTACTCCTGCGTTTCAATATTCATGAGGATATCATCAGCAGTATTGGTCATAAAGAGAATGGAGGTTCCCTCAATGGGCTCAAATTCAGGATCACCATCAGATTGCAGCAGTTCTGCCGGGGCGGTCCTGAGGACAATGCCAGGAGTTACCTCCTCCATAGCCTCTTCCTCTGCGGTTGCCTCCTTCTCAGCGGGCTCCTGCTCAGCGGGTTCCTGCTCTCCCATGGCCTCTTCGGCGATCTGTTTCAGTTTCTTGGGAACCTTATCAGTGGCTTCCCAGGCATCAAAATTTTCAGATACATACCAGTTTTCACCTCCGTTGATGTAGTACTTCTCCTTTTTGGTATCCTTCACCACAAAGAAGGGGGTGTTCACCACCCGCTCATAATTGGTCTTTTCAATCTCCTCGAATACAGGATCCCCGTCTACCAGGATCAGCATGGTGGGAGCAGTGGAAAAAATAATTTCAGGCGGGGCATTGTTCAAACCTTCTGATAAACCTGCCGACACCTCTGCCATATCCAGATCGGCCAGCAACTGGTCCAGCGACAACACCATTTCCCAGTTGGGCACCTCTTTTTCAAGGTAGGTACTGAGCTGCTCTATCTTCTCCGCTTCGATGTCGGGGAATTTGGCTGCAGTCACCTCTATATTCAGCAAATGCACCGTTCTTTCATCGCGGTCGGTGGAAATCTTACAGTCGAACCACATGGCTCCGAAAACCGGTGTGGTATACTCTGCGTTGGTCACAGATACTGCAGCCCTCGATTCCAATTTGTTTTCTGAAAAAGACTCAACCTGTGGCTGGTAGATAACCACCGATGCACCATCCTTCTCAATTTTCTTGGGCCAGTTATTCTCTTCTTCGGCAATAGCCAGATTTATAGTGCCAGTAAGGAAAATCAAGATGATTCCCAGGCGATTCAAATGCTTCATGACGGATAGAATTATGCGTTTAAGGCAAGTTAGTTATTTTATCACACA
>JAGLPR010000303.1 GCA_023137255.1 Bacteroidales bacterium
AATTAACATTGGTTTAACATACTGATATTATGTATGTTATAATTATTACCTACATTGACCTCAATGATTAGCATCCCACCACAGAAGACTTACTAAAAACCAATCAGATGAAGAACTTTACCGAGTCTGTACCCGGTTTCAGGAAACTGGTTGCAGGTAGTGTATTATTGCCCGGAGATCCGGGTTATGATGAATCGCGTGCCATCTGGAATGGCATGTTTGATAAAAAGCCTGCCCTAATTGCCAGGTGTACAAGCACTGAGGATGTTTCTAAGGCCGTGATCTTTGCCAGGGAACATCAGTTGCCCATAGCTGTCAAGGGCGGAGGGCATAACTCTGCCGGAAATGCAGTTTGTGACGACGGAATGATGATTGATCTTTCGCTAATGCAAGGAGTAGAGGTAGATGCCGACAGGCAAAGGGCTAAAGTGGAGGGTGGGTGTTTGCTGGGGGCGGTAGATGAAGCAACCCAGGAGCACGGATTGGCCGTTTCGGCGGGGATCGTATCACATACCGGTGTGGGCGGACTTACCCTGGGAGGCGGTTTTGGATGGATCAGCAGGAAATATGGTCTCACCATCGATAACCTGCTCTCTGTGGAGCTGGTCACTGCAAAGGGAAAGGTGGTTTTTGCCAGTGCAACTGAAAACAAGGACCTGTTCTGGGCAGTGCGTGGCGGGGGTGGTAATTTTGGAATCGCAACCACCTTTGAGTTCCAGGCAGCAGCAATTGGTACAGAACTTTACACCGGTCCCGTGGTAAAACGATTTGAGGATACCGCTGACTATATTCGTTTTCACCGGGAGTATGTGCGCAAAATGCCCGATGAAATGACCATCTGGATGGTGGTTCGTCATGCTCCTCCTCTTCCCTTTATCCCGGAAGAGTATCATGGGAAACTGGTGGTACTGATCCCCTTTGTCTGGCTGGGTGATCCGGAAGAAGGAGAGAAGCTTATTCAGCCCATCCGGGATTTTGGAGAGACCGTGGGAGATGGCTCCGGGGTCAAACCGTGGAAGGACTGGCAGTCAGCCTTTGACGGATTGGTGAGTCATGGTGCCCGCAATTACTGGAAATCGCACCATTTAAAAGATCTTTCCGATGAATGCATTGAGGTGATCACCACCTATGCAGCTAAGATGCCCCACGAGGAGTGCGAGGTGTTTATCCCCCATATGGAGGGGGCGCCTTCCCGCATCGATCCTGTATCCACTGCTTTTCCACACCGGAACACACCCTTTTTGCTCAACCTTCATACGCGCTGGCAAGACGCTTCGGATGATGATCGCTGCATCCGCTGGGCCAGGGAATTTCACGATGCCACCCGGCCTTTCAGCCAGGGGGTCTATGTCAACTTCCTGAGCGAAGAGGGTGACGCCCGGGTGAGGGAAGCCTATACAGAGGAGGTTTGGAAACGCCTGGTGAAGATTAAGCAAAGGTGGGATCCTGAGAATACATTCCGGATGAATCAAAACATTTCACCCACACCTTAACCTGTCCGTGCAGGATCTGTCCGTATCCTTCAAAACAAAAAGGGAGAAAAAGAAATATCAGAAGTGTCCTGCCTATGTTCCGGAGCAGAATAAGCACGGTACATAAGACACAAAAATCAGACCAATCTTGAACTGATTTGAATGATCATGCAACTGGCTGTTGAATGTGAAATTTGCCTAATTCACGTCGATTTCTGTGGAGGTATTGATCCATGCTGTGCCCCTTTTATCCCAGATTCGAACCTTACAGGTGACCGGGTTGGCTATCTGCGATCCTGTGAGGATGAAGTTTGGAGCCAGCTGGGCATTCACCATCTCAAAGTTCATCAAGTCATCTCCAAGCAAGTCTCCTTCATCCAGGATCAGGTTGCCATTCCCATCTTTTACCTCCAGGCTCAGGCCCAGATAAACCTGTCCTGCCTCCACGGAGAAACCTTCCAACCCTTCAAAAATCAAAAAGATGTTTTCATTGAAACCTACCCGGCCATCGGTAATGGTATGGCCACTTTGCTCCGAAAAAAGATAGATCTCTCTGGAACTAACCTGGTTACTGGTCACGGCGATCCTCTCGTTAGGTTCCACATCAAACTTCAGCTTGGCCCTGAAACTTCCATCCCCCTTTTTATCGCGAATAGTTACATAAAGGGTATACTCCCCTTCAGTGTGGATGGGATCCGCAACGGTGACTTCTCCATACAGTTCCAGGGGTGAATTTTCGATCCCATCTTGATATCCATCATACATATCGTTGATAAACAGGGCTGTATCACCACGATCGCTGACTATCACCAGCTGCATATTTGGAAACGCGCTCTTACCATCTCTTTCAAATCCTCCCATCCCATCAAAGTTCACATAGAATGTCTCTCCATAAGAAAAGGTGTTTCGCTTAATGATTTTTTCCCCGTCTGACAGGTAGACCTCCTCACAGGAGAGCCCGTCCCCCCTGGTACTTAGTCCGGTAGCCAGGTCCTTGTCGACGGACTGGGCAAAATTACAGGAGTTGAATGTGATGAGCAGCAAAGCAAATACCAGGCTCCTCAGAATCGATAGTGTTGGTACCAGTCTCATGAGTATTACCCATTGGTTATACCAACAAGTTAAGACTTTTGTGTGAATAACGGTATTGAAAATCCTTAGGTCCACTTCAATGCTTGGACATACCCCATAATTTTGCCGGACCCTGAAACTCATGGATGTTGTGCAATCTTGGAATTGACCTGCGAACTTTCTTTGTATGGCCAGGGAGGGTTCTATGGCAAAATCAAATGTCACGCGGATGTGACATTTTAATCAATTGTCTGATTCGGATCTCAAATACACTCTAATGAAACTATCTCCTAAAGACATGAATTACAAGTTGATATAGATTTTACCTCAGGTTGTCAAAAGCAGGTAATTCCAGGAAGATCTCATATATATCACATCATTGTGACAAATGGAATGTGCAAAAACAGAGACCTGTGTGTGCATATTCCTTTCTATAATACCTCTTGTCATCAATTTTAGAGGCTTTCCACTATATCTGGTACTTTATTGCATGTAATCAAAAAGTATACCCATTTTTTATTGGTTATCACTTGCTGAAAACCTGAATTAAAGACCAGTCCTTCAACTCAGAGAAGACTCCAGGATTATTGGGGTATGTCCAAACTTCAAGGCCAATTGATTTTGTTTTTATTCTGTTGTAGTTTTAAAGTTAAATTCACTCACTGTTTCTAACCAAAAACCCAAAGTCTGCAATCATGAAAAAAACCCTCCTCCTTTGTCTGATCATTCCCATGTTATTGGGAAGTTGTACCCAGGAAAAAGTCTCTCCCATGGAAGGCGCCTGGAAATTAGCTTATGAATATGAATATAAGGGTGACAATTCAACCATGATCTTTCCTGGCACCTCTCAGGGAAGTGAGATTAAAATGTGGTCGGGTGATAGGTGGGCGCTAGTAGGAGTATTTATTGAGGACTCAACAATCACAGATAATTTTGGAGGAGGCAATTTCACCCTGGAAGGTACTAACTATCAGGAAATTGTTGAATTTCACAGTGCAACGGAATACCTGGGTCAAACGGTGAAACTGTTTTTAGAGATCCAGAATGATACCCTTATTCAGATCTGGCCTGTGGATGATAACGGAGAAATCATCAAATCTCACTACTACATGGAGAAATGGGTAAGAATGGAATAGGATGATAATACTAATTCTTAATTATTTTCCTGGTCAAATAATATTTGTTATCAACCACAACCGTTAGAATCAATACCTGTGGTTTAATACCCTCTGAGAGTTCTATTTTCCGGGAATGAGTTATACCCTGTTGCATTGCATCCAGGGTTCCTTCCTGAAGAATCCGGCCATCAATCCCGCTTATAAAATAGTAGATGTCCGATGTCCGATCCATGTTCAAATTCAGGACAATTTCAGATGCTACCGGATTGGGATATACGTTTAAATCAAAAGGATTGGCTCCATTGATGGCCTCTACGCCATCAGGTATTGCCCTGATGAGTTTCACCCTATATATGGTAGGGTCAGCAGCGGTTGTGGAGGTAACATTATCCATGAATGGATTCAGGGTGGGGCTCACAATACCTCCATATATATGTCCAATCAAAATGGTGTCCTCGGTAATCTGGTCTAGTTTGATTATTTCAGAATCATAATGAGGCTGAAGAAGGTTTGGAATAAATTCGGCACTCGCCCCCTTTAAACCAGGCATCTCAATGGGAAGTTGGTACTCCTGCAAAGAGCCATCTGAGTACCTTGTTAACCGGCTTATTGTTTTTACAAAAGGAACCTGATCGTCTTGAATCAGGTTTCCATCCTCATAATAGTATTGGCTCATTCCACCGAAAAAAAGCATATGCATATTGTTGGCCGTATTGTCGAATAAACTGGCTTTCGCACTGTGATAGTTACTCAAGTACTGGTTAAATTCCGTTATGGGCCAATACCCGGATTCGGTAATATCAACCGGATACAAAAATGGGAGGTCTGCATTTGGCTGGAAAGCTCCTGAGGATAAAGTATAACCTTCTTCACCATCAGGAAATATTTGTGGTAATAAATTATAATCTCTTCTTCTTAGATGTAATGGATCGGTGATGGAGGGGAGATTTGAAAAGCTCAGACCTGAGCCACTGTTCTGAATGGTGAATTTCCTGATCTGATTGGTATAGGTCTGGGTAAAAGTTGGATTCCCCACCGGATTATACAATCCATCAAACCTGTGTCCACCCACCAGGTAAAACGTATGATTAATTTTTCCCAGCTGCCCTCCGGTAACTGCAAAAAGCGGATCAGAAATCTGTTTGAAATAGGACACAAAAGAGGTCTCACTAATAACAGCATCGATTACATCAGAAACCTGAACAGTGGTAAGGTTCGGAAACGTAATATGGTTATCCGCAGTGAATGAGAATCCATATCCGCCAATGATATATAGTGTATCATTGTCCTGATAGAAATTCATATTTGTGGACTGTAACTGCTCGTAGATCCCGGTGGGAAGTGTATTTAAAGAAGCAGACCAGAATTGCTGTGCATCTACATCAATAACATAGATATCAGTATTATTTTGAGAGGACGGAAAGGAGCTGAAAGGGTGTTTGGCATGCATTCCATCCAGTCTTCCACCAATCACCAGCCATTTCCCGTCGTGCTGAGCCAGGGCGTAGGAGTGCAAACCGGGCAGATCTGAAATGATAACAGGTTCTAAGGTTACGGAAAAGTTAAATGAATCCTGTCCAAAACTGTTTAAAGACAGTACAATAGCAGTAATGAATGTATAAAGTGTCCTCATATTCTCAAGTCTTTGTGATGCAATATTAAATAAATGCATTTTGACTATATGTAATATATGTCACTTAGGAAATGGCCAATGGTTTTGATGAAACATAGGTCTAATAATGTATACCGCACAAGTGAGGGAATACCATACCATGAAATTGATTTTAATTCTATTCTGTCGTAGTTTTATAAGCAAACCACTATTTGATTCTAAACATGAATAAATTCAGAAAATGAGAAACAATTTCCTGAAATATCCTGCACTTATTGTTTTGCTTGTTTCTATCAGAGTCTTCGGACAGGATGCAGCAATGCCTGTTGCCATTGATAACAAAGGTTTTAATCCTGCCACACTATTATGGTACGAATCTCCCGCAGAAGCCTGGGAGGAAGCTTTGCCGGTTGGAAATGGGCGGCTGGGTGCCATGGTTTTTGGAAAATATGGAGAGGAACGCATCCATTTAAATGAGGAAACTTACTGGTCAGGTGGACCCTATTCGACCGTAGTTGAGGGGGGTGCTGATTTTTTGCCGGAAATTCAGAAATATCTTTTTGAGGGAGAGCCTTTAAAGGCGCATAAGCTATTCGGTCGCCACCTGATGGGCTTTCCGGTGGAGCAACAGAAATACCAGTCACTGGCCAATCTGCATCTCTTTTTTGAAAATCAGGAAGAAGTAACAGGCTATCTTAGGTGGCTCAACCTTGAGACAGGGATCACCTGCGTAGAATACAGCGTGGGTGATATTACCTATCGAAGGGAAATTGTTTCATCAGAGCCCGACCAGGTGATCCTGGTGCGTCTGACCGCCAGTAAGCCGGGCAGTATCTCTTTTAGAGCCCAGTTACGCGGTTGCAGGAACCAGGCACACTCGAACTATGCGACAGACTATTTCAGAATGGATGGTGCAGGTCAGGATGGTTTGATGGTTTACGGAAAATCTGCTGATTATATGGGCATTGAAGGTGCCATTAAATATAAAGCTCAACTCAGGGCCATTCCTGAAGGAGGTAGCATGGAGGTGGTAGATTATGATCTGATAATAAAAAATGCAGATGCTGTAACACTGGCCATCGTTGCTGCCACAAATTTTGTGGATTACCAGGATGTAAGCGGAAACCCGGACGAGCGTGTGGCCATGTACCTGGAGCAGATTAGAAGTAAATCCTCTAAGCAAATATTTGCTGTAGCCATTGAGGATTATCAATCATATTTTAACAGGGTCTCGCTCGGACTGCCCAGGACGGATAATTCATTCCTTCCCACGGACCAGCGAATGGCTGGATTTTCAGAACACTCAGATCCCAACCTGGCTTCACTTTGTTATAATTTTGCCCGATATGTATTAATTTCTACTTCAAGAGAGGGAACGGAAGCAGCCAATCTTCAGGGGATCTGGAACGAGGATATGAATCCTTCCTGGGATTCGAAATATACCACCAATATCAACCTGGAAATGAATTACTGGCCCGTGGAAACAGGAAATCTTTCCGATTGTGCCGAACCCTTGATTACGCTGGTCAAAGAGCTTACTGATCAGGGCTCACAGGTTGCCAAGGAGCATTATGGAGCCGGAGGCTGGGTATTTCACCAGAATACTGATATCTGGAGAGTGGCAGCTCCAATGGACGGTCCAACATGGGGAACATTCACAACGGGTGGGGCCTGGCTAAGCACCCAATTATATGAACACTACCTTTTCAATCCGGATAGAGATTACCTGAAAGAGATCTATCCGGTCCTCATGGGATCTGTTCAGTTTTTTATGGATTTCCTGGTCGAGCATCCAGATGGCAACTGGTTAGTTACCAGTCCGTCAACATCACCGGAAAATCCTCCGAAAGGACCGGGCTATACCTATTTTTTTGATGAAGTTACAGGCTCCTATTATTTTACGACCATATGTTACGGCTCATCCATTGATAATCAGATCCTGGCCGACCTATTCAGCTATTATGTGGAAGCAGCAGAGATACTGGGCCTGGATAAGGAATTCATGGCCAAAGTGAATGATGCCAGGACCAGGCTTGTCCCACCCCGGATTGGGAAGGACGGTACATTGCAGGAGTGGACCGAAGACCTGGAACAGATGGAAGATAAGCACAGGCACTTTTCCCACATGTACGGTCTCTATCCCGGCAATGTGATCTCTGCAAAGCTTACCCCCCAGTTAATAGATGCTTGTAAAGCTGTGCTTGAACAGAGAGGTGACGGCGGGACCGGGTTTTCGAGGGGATGGAAAATGGCTCTCTGGGCCAGATTATATGATGGCAACCGGGCTGCTCAGATTTTCAAAGGCTACATTAAAGAACAATGCTATCCCCAGCTGTTTGCCAAATGCTATACTCCCCTCCAGATTGACGGGACCCAGGGTGTTGCGGCCGGTATCACAGAGATGTTAATCCAATCGCATGAAGGAGTGATTGATCTGTTGCCTGCGCTCCCCGATGACTGGAGTGAAGGAGATTTTAGCGGAATATGTGCCCGCGGAGGTTTTGAATTAAAGATGCAATGGGAGGATCAGGAGATCACCAAAGTAGAAGTCCTGTCAAAGTTTGGCAATCTCTGCCGGATCAATGCAGGAGGAAAAGTCAGGGTGACGAAAGACGGAAAGAGCATTCGCTTAAAATCTTTTGAGGATGGATCCCTTGCATTTGAGACAAGCCCGGGAGGAGTATACATGCTTCTAAAGCGATAAAGCACAAAACCCGACCGGAAATCCGATACGGTTGATTTTACTGTGGGGACTACTGGGTTACTCACCTGCTTGCAGCAGGCTCATGAACAGGATTTGACACATAAGCGATTAGGTGGTAACTTGCAGATTACCAAGCTAACCCTCGATGCCTGATAATCTCAACAAACTATCCCTATTCTGGCAGGAGCTTAAACGCAGAAAGGTTATATATTTTCTGATTGCCTATGTGGCTACCTGCTTTGCCATCATTGAATTCATTCAATCTGCTCTATATTCTTGCTGGCATCGGAATACCCCTGGTAATCATCCTTCCCTGGTTAATAAACCGAAGAAAGCCAGAAACTGCATCCGGGGAATCAAACATACAGGAAACAGGTCCCAGGGAAGAAGTGCAAACACCCGGGCACAACCTTCCGGCCCAGCTCACCACTTTCATTGGACGGGAGAAAGAAATGCTGACAATGCAGGATCTTATCAGCGAGCACCGGCTGCTTACTCTTACCGGTGCAGGTGGATGCGGAAAGACACGACTGGCCATTGAACTGGCTGGCAGGATTGTTTCAGAATATAAAGATGGGGTGTGGTTGGTGGACCTGGCACCAATAGCTAGTGAGGGTCTGGTAGTCAAAGAGATTACCGAAGTTCTCTCCATCGCAGAAGTCCCCAATCAAGCAATTATTGATACGCTCATCGAAAAAATCAAGGAGCAGGAGTTACTGATTTTGCTCGATAATTGTGAGCACCTGATCAGGGCCTGTGCGGAGGTATCGGGGAAACTGATGCAATCTGCTCCCAAATTGAAGATTCTTGCTACCAGCCGGGAATCTCTTAATGTTAAGGGCGAGCAGGTCTGGAGAGTGCCATCCCTTACTCTGCTTGATCCAAAGACGATCATTGATGTGGAGAGTGTAAAAGAGTCTGAGGCAGTCATGCTGCTCAAGGACCGTGCCAGGTTGAATAACCCGGATTTTAAGCTGGAGACAGGAAATATTAACGAGGTGGTCACGATTTGCAATAAGGTGGACGGAATTCCACTGGCCCTGGAACTGGTGGCCAGCCGGACCAGGCATATGGATCCTAAAATGATCCTGGAACGCTTTGCAAACCGCTTTGATCAGCTCTCCTCTCCCGATCCGGGAACTTCAAAGCGGCAAACAACCCTTCAGGCCACCATCGAATGGAGTTATAAGCTGCTGTCAGACAGCGAAAAACTGCTTTTCGCCAGGCTCTCTGTATTTTCTGGAGGATTTGATCTGGCCGCTGCAGAGGAGGTATGTTCAGATGATCAATTGCCCAAAGAAAAGGTACTGGATGTATTATCCAGGCTGGTAGACCGTTCCCTGGTATATACAGTGAAAGCTGACGATCAAACCATGCGCTATAACTCGCTGGAAACCCTGAAACAATTTGCCCGACAGGTTCTTAGAAACAGGAAGGAAGATTTGCTCATGAAGAAGAGGCATCTTCATCATTTTCTGGCACTGGCAGAAAACGCCTATCAGGAACAACATGAAGAACAGTTGAAGTGGTTAAATAAACTTCAGGCAGATGACGATAACCTGATTGCGGCGCTTGATTGGTCGGAGGCCCACTCACCTGAGGAGTTTAGCTGGCTCTCCGGCACCCTCACCTGGTATTGGATGATCACATCAAAATTGGTATTTGCAAATGATCATCTGGGAAAGGCTCATTCCAAAGAAATCAATAAACCAGAAGTTCGTGCCAGGGTATTACATGGAATGGGAATTCATACATGGTATTTCCATGGTGTGGATGAGGGAATCGAACGATGCAAAGAAAGTCTGGATATCTGGCGCAGTCTGAAACAGGACCAGGAAGAAGCTAATTGTCTTGCAGCACTGTGTGAATTGTATCGTGATAATAAGCATGATTTTGAAACCGGATTGAAATACGGGGAAGAAAGTCTTGAAATTGCACGGAAGATTGGCAAACCGGGATTTATAACCCGCTGCCTTAGTGGAAAAAACGGAAGTGTTGACCATCCTTCGCCGGAATGAGATATAATAGGTAAACTTCAGAATACCAAGGCATTTACTTGGTCAACCAGAATCGGCCCGAAGTGGTCAGGTGGTCCGTTTTTTCCATTATAACGTCCTGTTTGATGAGAAAAAAAGCTATTCGAACTATTCCTTGTATCGTTGATATTAATACACTATAGTAGTGTAAGAATAGTCCCGACTATTTTAATCTAATCGAACTTTTACTAGTTAGCTGAAAAACATCGTAATAGAGATGCAAAATTATTGACATTCTTGATGATAAAGGGTAACTTGAATAGGTCTAACCCTTTAATATTTCTACAATGAAAACAATAAGTGGTTGCTTCTGTTGGGGATTATTATTCCATTGCATTTCTGTGGGCATACAGTGGAAAAAACGGAAGCAGTGACCACCTCGCGCCGGTTAGATTACAATTGGCATACTTAGTTTAATAACAAGAACTTAACTCTGATCCGTGATGGTCAACTTAGTCTGGCTAGAGGTGGTCAAGGGCATCGGTTCTTCCAGGAGCTGGAGCAAATATATAATGAGGAGCTTGCAGGACATCTGGACATAGCAAGAGACTACTTCATTGTCGGAGCTATGACTGGATTGAGATTCGATGATTGGGACAGGGTTAACAGCGATGCTGTTGTTAATGATACTATAACCATCAGGAGCAGCAAAACAGGTGAAGTGAGCCTCATACCTGTTCATCCCTATGTAAAGGCTATTTTGAAGAAGTATGGAGGTGTACTACCACATAAGGTGAGCAACCAGAAGATGAATGACTATATCAAGGTTGTGGCTATGCTGTCAAAGATTCAAGAACCAGTCGAGGTAAGAATTACAAAGGGTGGGGTAAGGGAGGTTTCAAAGAAGAGAAAATTCCAACTTGTCACCACGCATACTGCGAGGAGGAGTCTTGCAACTAACCTTGTTCTAAGAGGTGTTTCTCCCTATGTGGTAATGAAGGTTACTGGTCATAAGTCCCTTTCCAGTTTTGAACGGTATGTGAGGCTTCAGGAGCTTGAGGCAATGATAGAGCTGAAGAGTCTCAGCTTCTTTCAATGAAAAACCCCCAGCGTGAACCGGGGGCTTGAAATCATTCAGTTTCGTCACAGCTTGATTATCTTCCTTGTGGTTACAAAGTCTTTTGACCTGATGATAATGCAATAGACTCCCTTCTAGAAGGATGTTTAGCAGTCAATAGTTTTAGACTAGCCCCTTGAAATAGTAGTAAAAGATATTCTTCAGGAAGTACTTGGTTTTAAGAAACGAAAATACCCTAATCCCAAAGCTAATAGCAACCAGATAGCGACATTAATCCAACCAAG